>JBBSOS010000038.1:0-12249 GCA_038259505.1 Candidatus Limnocylindrales bacterium
GAACCGATCCGGGGATGGGTCGAGCCGGCGGGCGTGACCGCGTGACCGACGTCGGTGTCACCGATGGGGCAGTCACCGCTGGACACCTCGATCGTCTCGGTCACGGAGCCCTGAAGTGTGCACGGACGCCTGACGCAAGATGCCGCTGTACGATGGACGCATTCACCCAGAAGACCGCGCGTGGAGCGACCGATGACCGTGCCTCTGCCCACCCTGCCTCCCGCTGATGCCCACGCCGGATGCACCTGCTCGGACGCGGATGGTCAGCTCGCCCCGGTCCTGGACGCGCGGGACATCCCGCACGCCATCCGGCACGCGGCCATCTTCGGAGCGCTCGACTCCCTCGCCAGCGGCTCTGCCCTTGTCCTGGTGGCCCCGCACGATCCGCAGCCGTTGCTCGAGCAGGCGCGTGACCGGTATCCAGAAGGCCTGAAGGTGGAGTACCTGCAGCACGGCCCCGAGGCCTGGCACATCCGGGTGCAGCGCGTCTGAGCGTGCCCGACCCGGACTGGGACTGGGACCCGCGCGATCAGTCCGTCGTGCGCGACCAGGTCGCGGCCTATGACGAGGTGCGCGAGCGATGCCCGGTCGCGCGCAGCCAGTTCCACGGGTGGTCAGTGTTGCGGCACGAGGACGCGCTGACCGTGCTGGACGACCACGTCACCTTCAGCAGCCGGGTATCGACGCATATGGCCGCGCCCAACGGCATGGACCAGCCGGAACACCCGGCATACCGTGCGATCGTCGACCGGTGCTTCACCCCCGAGCTCGTGACGTCATTCGAACCGGAGCTCCGGGGGATCGCGGCCGGGATCATCGGCGGCGCGACCGCCGGGGTCGACGGAATGGAGGTGATGTCGGCGGTCGCAGTGCCGTTCGCGGCACTGGCGCAGTGTGCATACCTCGGCTGGCCTGGCGAGGTCGCCGCCGCTCTGCAGGGATGGTCGGCCGACTCCGCGCAAGCCACCCGCTCCCGCGACCGCGCGGAGCTGTCCCGGGTGGCCGAGCGGTTCGACACCATCATCAGGGAGATGCTCGACCTGCAGCGGGCCGTGGGACCTGGGGATCGGACCACCCTCACCGGACGGCTGCTCGGGGAGCAGGTGGACGGTGTCCCGCTGAATGACGCCGTGTTGGTGAGCATGCTCCGTAACTGGACGGCCGGTGAGCTGGGCACGATCGCCGCCGCTGTGGGCATCATCGTGGAGTCCCTCGCCCGCCGGCCCGATCTGCAGGGGCTCTTCCGGAGTTCGCCCCGCGTGCGCCAGACGGCCATGGACGAGATCCTGCGACTGGAGGCACCGCTGATCGCCAATCGGCGGCGGACCACCCGGTCGGTCACGCTCCGTGGCCGCATGATCCCTGCCGACGAACCGGTCACGATCCTGTGGCCGGCGGTGCAGCGTGACCCAGCCGTCGTCGCAGCGCCCATCGACTTCCGGCTCGATCGTGACCCACGTGACAACCTGCTGTACGGTAGGGGGCCCCATCACTGTCCCGGCGAAGGCCTGGCTCGGCTCGAACTGGGCGTCCTGCTCGACGAGCTGCTCCGCGCGCTCCCCGGGTTCTCCACGTCACCCGGCGATCTGCCCGTCCGCGCGATCTACCCGGCGGGCGGGTTCACCCAGGTGCGCATCAGTTGGTGACGGCCCACCCGGGCACAAAGGTCTCGAGGATCCGCGCATTGCGCTCCGCAGGTGGGATCTCACGGACATCGAGCAGTCGTGCTTCCGTCATCGGTCGTTCCCTTCCATACGGTGCAGGCACATCCGGCCCACCTCATCGGTCAGCCTGACTGGACCTTGGCCCAGGCCTAGCCCAGGATCTCGTGCATGCCATCCAGCAACTCCCCGAGTGAGACGTCCGGGTCCGCCGCCAGCGCGGGCAGCAACTGGTCATTCTCCTTCGCAAGATGGGATTCGAAGAGAGCGAGGATGGCACTCGCGATGCTCACCACCGTGATCCAATCGGTCGCGGCCCGTAGGCCGGAGACATGTGCGACCAAGTTCCGGTGCTCCTCGACCATCGCGCGCACGAGCATCGTCGTCCGGCCGCGGTCCCCGGCCGGATAGATCGAGCGCTCCTCGGCCGCGGCGTGCGGTAGCAGTTCGGTATCGAGGAACAGGAGCAGCGCGTGCTGTGCTGGTTCATGGGGCTGGCCGGCCCGGACCGCTTCGCCGAGCGCGACCACCCGCTCTCGGAGCGCGGCCTGGAGTTCCGCGTGATGGTCGCGGATGGCGTCGACGGCCTCCGCATCGGCAAGCGCTGGCATCGGACCGCTCCTTCGAATGTCGCATGGCTTGATCGCTACAGCCCAGCGTAGTGCACATGGCCACCATGACACTCAACCCGGTGTCGCACGCTCCCTGCCCGACCCTGGTCACCGGTATCGAACGACGAACCGCCAGCGGCTGACCTGTCCCCTGGCGACCATGATGCGGACGAGCGCCTCCTCGAACACCACGAGCGTCATCGCGAGACGGCCTCGGAGGGTCGTCGTTCGATGGCGCAGGAGCGCGGCGGCCGTGGCTGCGCGAGCCGTGCTCCGCCCCGCAAGGGCGTCGGTCACGTCCTCCAGGCGCTCGACCTGGACGTCCGCCTTCCCCAGTGAGCAGAGGAGCCTGTCGCGCCCGGACGGCCCGACCACGAGCATGGTGGCGAAGAGTCGGCCGCCCGGTTCGAGCGCCTCGCCGATCCCGCGGATCGCCGACGTCAGGTCCGGCAGGAACATCAGGGAGTCGATCGCATAGGCGTTCCTGGCACCGACGTGCGGTGGCCGGGACAGCATTCCGGGAACGAAGGTCACGGCACTGCCGACACCCGCACGTACGGCGCGCTTGTTCGCCGAGGCGATCGCCCCCGAGGAGAGGTCGATGCCGATGATCTGGGCACCTCTACGTCGATGGATCTCGAGTGCGATGCCACCAGGTCCCGAGCCGAGGTCCAGGAGCCGATCGCCGGGCTGGGGGTCGAGGACGGTCACCAGCTCGTCCCGGTCTTCGATCGTGAGGTAGCCGTGGACCGGCTCCCCGCCGGCTGCCGCGTTTCGGAGCAGCTGGTGGCCGGTGCCGGATCGAAGCAGCCCATACGAGACATCGAAATAGGCCCGCACCAGCCTCTCCGCGACCCATCGCCCGGCTTTCCCGAGGTCGGGACGACGAAGACGGGATCTGGTCACGGTCGCCATGCGCCGATCGCGGACGTGTCGCAGCGCACATCCGAAGGATGGACAGGGGCCCTACGCTGCTTCCCATGCAGCGGTGGCGAGGGACAGAGATCGTCGGCCCCATCGAGCAGGAGGTCGCGGCGCAGCCGGCCCTCGTCTATCAGATGCTGAGCGCCATCGGCCAGGGGACGCAGCGGCCGGGCGAAGGGGCCGAGATCCTCGAGCGGAGCGGTGACCAACTGGTGGCGGACTTCCGAACGTTGGTGCCGCTCCCGTTCGGCCGCGTCCGCTCGGTGCGGACGCGCGAGGAGGTGCAACTGCGGCCGCCGGACCGCATCGACTACGAGCACCTGGACGGGCCCGTTCGTGGACTCCGCGAATCCATCACCGTCGAGGATATCGGCGACCGGCGGTGCCGCCTGGCCTATCGCGGCTCGTACCGACCGCACGGACTCGGCCGGCGTCTGGTCTTCCGACTGCTTTCTCGAGGGAGCATCGAGCGCACGATGGAGCACCATTTCGCGGATCTGCGCACTCGCGCGGAAGCGCGGGCGAAACGGAGTCGCGTGTTCCCGGCGCCTCACTCGGATCAGGGAACGCCAGCTGGTCCGTCCGCCACCGCCACGCACGCGAAGTAGCGGAGGCTTCCACGAGCGACTGCGTCGCGGACGTCGTTGGCCAGGCCGCGCAAGCGAGCGGGGTCATCGCCATCGCCGTCACTCCAACGCGTGCCCGCGAGCGTTGACGGGTCCAGTCCGAGCGTGCGGGCGGCCGAACGCGCGATCGCCAAGCGACCCTCGACGCGGTCGAGCAGGGCCAGGATCGCGGCACTCCGGTCCCAGCGCCGCTCGAGCCGGAACCCCGCGGCCCCCAGGCAAGTCGACAGTTCACCCGGTCTCCAGGCATCGGTGATGCAGAGCGCAGCGCCAAGCAGGCGATGACCAGCCAGCGCGGCGATGGGCTGCCCGTCGGTCTCGACGTCGCTCATGACCACCACGCCACCTGGACGCAGGACGCGCCGAAGCTCAGCCAGCGCGTCCTCGTGTCGCGTGGTCGAGAGGACGCATTCGGTCAGGACCCCCTCGAAGGTCGCGTCGTCGAATGGCAGCTCACATAGGTCCGCACGATGCCACCGGACCGGAGCCTCCGTCGCGCGGGCCTCCGCCCGTCCAAGCACTGCTGCGTCCGCGTCCACGGCATCGACCCGCAGCCCGAACTCGGCGGCAGCCACACGGGCACTGGCGCCCAGGCCACAACCGGCATCGAGGAGCCGCTGACCGGGACGCAGCGCGGACGCCTCCAGCAACTGCCGGGTGCCGTCCAGGCCGCCCGGATGGAGCGAGTCGCCGACGATGACCTCGACGAACGGGTCGCCGTACAGCGCCGAACAACACGCGAGGACCGCTGACCCATCGGTCGCATCGACGGGCTCGATCGACACGGGCTCCCAGAGCTCGCGTGGCTCACCCGCAGGCGAGGTCATGGCCCCGCCTGCACCACCGGGATGCTCCGGGGACGGCGCTTGCGCCCGGCGAGGCGGGCCCGCGTCTCCTCGCGATACCCGACAGTGTTGTAGGTACAGAAGGGGATCATCCGGCCGTCCTCCTGGAGGATGCCGATGCAGCACTTCATGGCCTTCTTGACGTCGAAGGTCCAGGGGTCCAGGAAGTCGCGCATCTGGACCATGAAGACGCGGCGGACCAGGTCGGTCAGCGCTGGCAGGTCCAGATCGCAGGCGGCGCACTGGAATCGGTCACCGGCCGCTTCGCCGGGCACGGACCCGGCCGACCACAGGCCCTCGAGGGCGTGCAGCACATCGCGGTCGATGCCGGGCAAGGAGCGGTTCGTGATGTAGTCGAGGTACTGGTCGACCTCCAGCACCCGCGGCAACGGGATGACCTCCCCATCGTCCCCCAGGTAGGCATAGGTCACGGAGCTGCAGGTCGGGAAGCAGCATGGGATGGGCACGAAGTCGCTGGCCCGGAAGGTCTCGCCACCGGATTCGAGCGCGCGCACGACATCCGGGATGGTCATCCGCTGCATCGGGTCGTGGTCGGGGTGGCGACCCGTGTGGGTCACTGGCTGGAACATCACGCCCCGGACCGCGGCGTGGCGCAACCCGAACTCCACGATGGGCCCCACTTCGTGCTCGTTGACACCTCGCTCCACGGCCGCCACGAGGATCACGTGCAGGTCCGCTGCAGCGAGCCGGTCCAGCGCCCGCATCTTAGTCTCGAGCAGCGGCTCGCCGCGGATGATCCGGTACGTCTCTTCGGTGAGCCCGTCGAACTGGAGATAGATGAGCGGACGCAGGGCCGCGAATCGCGCGAACCAGTCCGGGTCGTCCGCGATGCGTACGCCGTTGGTGTTGACCATGACGTGGCCGATGTCCCGCCGCTGGGCGGCAGCGATCATCTCCAGCAGGTCAGGATGGATGGTCGGTTCACCCCCGGAGAACTGGACCACCTCCGGATGGCCCTCCAGCTCCACGAACCGGTCGAGCATCGCCTCGACCTCCGCGACCGTGAGATTGAACCCGGCACCGGCATTCGCGAAGCACACCGGGCAATCGAGGTTGCAGGCGCTGTTGACCTCGATGAGCGCGAGACACGTGTGCTGGCGATGCTCGGGGCACAGGCCGCAGTCGAGCGGACAGCCGCGGATGCTCTCGGTCGAGATGCGCAGTGGCGCCTGGCCGGGCTTGTTGTAGCGGGCCTGCTCAACGTAGGCCCTGGCGTCCGCGTAGATGAGGCCCTCGAACCAGCCGTGATCGGGGCAACGCTTGCGCATGTAGACGCGGTCATCCCGGAGCAGCACCTGGGCATCGATGACGACCCGGCACTCGGGGCAGATCGAGCGCGTGGTCTCGTGCAGGATCTCGCCCTCGGGGCGGGGTGTGATTGGCAGTGTGGGCAGCACGGGGTGGCCTCCGGTTCGAGTCGATCCATGCTGGACGATGCGGTCTGTGATCCTCGCCACATCCGGGCGAGCACCGCCAGCGTACATTGCCGGTCGGCCGGGACCCGACCTGGCTCATGCAGGATGGACCCCGATGATCGGTGAAGGCGGCTCGGTCGCCGTTTCCAGTGTCCCAGTCGTGGATGCCGCGACGATGGCCGAGGTCGACCGCCTTGCCACCGAGGATTTCGGCATCACCCTGCACCAGATGATGGAGCTGGCGGGCTCCCACCTTGCCGAGGTCGTCCGGGAGGAGCTCGGCGGGGATCTCCGGGATCGCACCATCGTGGTCGCGGCCGGCCCCGGCAACAACGGCGGAGGCGGCCTGGTGGCCGCTCGCCACCTCATGAACCGCGGCGGACGAGTCCGGGTCGTGCTCGCCCGGCCCGTGCTCCGGATGACCGAGGCCGGGCGTCATCAGATCGCAACGCTCATCGCGATGGGTGCCGACTGCTGTGTGGCTCCCTACGACCTGACCGGTCAGGAGCTGGAGGAGGCCGTGACGCGGGCGGACCTCATCGTCGATGCCATCCTGGGCTACAACGGCCGTGGTGCCCTGCACAGCGGGGTGGAGCGTCTGGTGGGGCCGATCGTCCGGTCGCGGCGACCCGTCGTGAGCCTGGATATGCCCACCGGCGTCGACCCGGACACCGGGTGCGCGTTCGGCATCGCTGTCAGTGCGAGCGCGACCCTGACGCTCGCACTGCCCAAGCCAGGCCTGATGACCGTCGAGGGCCGGGAGCGCACTGGTAGGCTGTACCTCGCCGATATCGGCCTTCCCACTGCCCTGTACGCCCGGCTCGGGATCGCGGTCGGGCCACTGTTCTCCGCCGGCCGGATCATCGCCATGGATCTCGATCGATGAACATCGCCGCTCAGCAGCGCTCGTTCGCCGAGAAGCTCGGCCTCTTGCGCGAGGTCGCACTGTTCGCGGGGCTCTCAGATTGGGACATGCAGGCGATCGGCCACGCCACCACCATGACCCACTGCGTCCGCGGTCAGCGGATCATGGCGCCCGACGACCCGCCCGACCGAATCCACATCATCAAGAAGGGCCGGGTACGCGTGTACCGCAGCACCGCGGACGGCAAGCAGCTCACGCTCGACATCCACGAGAAGGGCACGATCCTGGGCGACATGGGCCTGCTCGGCCAGGACCGCCTGCCCGAAGCGTACGCCGAGGCCATCGACGATGGCGTCATCTGCACCATCACCCCCGACGAACTGCACAAGCTCATCCAACGGTACCCGATCATCGGCATCAACATCATCCGGCACCTCTCGGGTCGGCTCCATGACGCCGAGCGCGAGTTGGAGGCGATGGCCTACCAGCGGGTCGATCAACGGCTCGCTCACAAGCTCCTGGATCTCGCCCAGCGGTTCGGCGTCTCGACGGCCCGAGGGACGCTCATCCAGGCACGCCTCACCCAGCAGGAGCTGGCGGAGATGGTGGGCACCACGCGCGAAACGCTGGCCCACACGCTGGCGGACCTTCGCCGCCGTGGCCTGCTCGATACCGACCACCACCAGGTCATCATCCGCGACGCGGTCCGGCTCGCGCGGGTGGCGGACCAGGAGGAGCAGCACGGACCTTGACGACGGGCGAGGTCGGCGATGGCCGGGCCGCGCCGGGTCGGGCCAGGCCGACGATGGCCGGGCCGGGCGAGGTCGGGCCGGGCCGGGCGAGGTCGGCGATGGCCGGGTACGCGGGGCGGGTTCAGCCCTCCCCGGCGGTCACCGACGTTACGATGCCTGCCAATTCCTCGTCGGTGGGCTCCATGAACACACCGCCGTCAGGGGTCAGGACGACCGGTGTGTTGCCATATCCCGCACCGCGGACGACCGCGGCGGCGCCGGGGTCAAGGTCGTAGCTCACGTACAGGTAGGACATGCCCGCGGCATCGAAGTGCTCGCGCGCACGGGTGGTGTCCTCGCAGGTGTCCACCCCGTAGACGGTTACGACATCGGGTGCTGGCAATCGACGGTCGTTGGTCACGGGGCGTCCTTCTCGCTACGTATGGCTGGCAGTCTGGCACATCAGAGGCGGCAGCCGCGGAGACGGATCCCGCGATCCTCGCGCCGGATGGCGATCAGTGTGGGGCGGCTGGCAGGTCGAGCCGCCGGACGTCGGCCCAGACGGCGACACGACGCTCCACTGGCGCAATGGCCGCGACGTCGTGGAGCATCGTCCGGAGTCTCCGCGCGACCGCGGGCTGATCAGCGCCAGCGTGCCTGACCTCCTCCGTGGCGAGCTGAAGATAGGCATCCCAGGTCGGCCAGGTCATCCATAGTCGCGGCACACCTTTCGCATCGCGACGCACGCGGGACGGGAACCGACGGACCGCCAGTCGCCGGAGGAGCCCATCGATGCGGTCGAGCGCCTGGACTGCGGTCGTCGGGTCGTTGATGCCGGGCGACAGCGCCCGCAGCGCGATGTCCACCAGTTGGCGGATACCGAACGCAGCGTCCTGCTGGAGCGTCCGCTCCCCGCCGAGCGATACGGTTCGTGTCATCTGATCGATGTCAGCCTCGTCCCAGTCGCCCCACAGTCGGAACAGCGGGGCACCCTCGTTGATGGGATCGCCGACCATCGGCACGAGTCCCACCGCTCGATCACCCTCACTGGCCATCCGGAGCAGGGCCGTGTCGTCAACGGCCACGAGGACCCCGCGTCCCGGCGCGGGTACCTCGCAGGTCGGCCGGCCTGTGCCCGGCTCGCGATCATCGAAGGGTCCCAGCGTCCCGGTCTCGAACGGGTCGGGGAACAGCCGCTCGATCGCCTGGTACGTCTCGTTCGCGATGCTGTCCATCACGGTCGTCGCACGGATGGCATGTGCCATGTGGTCGATGTAGTAGATGAATGCCACGACGCTCGCGAGCAGCAGCACGAACGCAGCGGTGACCGCGATGCCGGGCACGAACCCGGCGCCGCCATCGACCGGTGTCCGGATGTCGCGCAGCACCACCAGGGTGTACACGAACGTGGCCACGAACAGGCCCAGGACGATCTGGTTGCCACGATCGCGCAGGAAGGTCCGCATCACCCTTGGGGACAGCTGGCTCGATGCCAGCTGGAGCACCAGCATCGTCACCGTGAAGACCAGGGCCGTGAACGACAGCATCGACTGGGCGATCGTGGACAGGATGCTCCGGGCACCCTCGGCAGTCCCCCCGTACACCGCGTCAGGTCCCGACGACAGGTGGCTGTCGATGGTCAGGAGGATCGCCGCGAGGGCGATCGCCGCGGCGGCGAAGACGAGCGGGATGAACCAGAGGCTCGACCGGAGATATTCGCGGAGGGTCGCCAACCGAAGCACGCCATAGGGTCGCACAGGTCCACCTGGTGACGTGCGTGCTCCCGGCAGCGCTCGGTCCTGGCGTGATGGCTCGCCCGAGAGGGACGACCGGGCCGAGTCCCGTTCAGCGGGTGAGCAAGCCAACGATCACTGCTGCGCGGGCTGGACGAGGTCGTTCGCGTGCAATTTGGCCCGTCTGCCGGGACGGATGGCGAACGAGTGCCGCAGCGGCATGGCCTCGACCCTGTCCGGGGATCACTCGGTGGCCTCCTCGCCCGCTGCGCGGGATTTCGGCTGCGCGGGCACGCTGCGTCGGTCGTGCGGCGCGCTCTGCTGCCTCGGTCGCGCAGCGCGCCAGCATCCTCCGACACGCCGTCAGCCCGGCACGCCATCAGCCCCGGTAGCCGAGAGCCGTTGACACCTGGGTGGCGGCGCGCATGACGAGTGAGCCCGCGCGTGCTTCCTTCTCGGCGCTGGTGCGGTTGTCGGGCCAGCCGAACACGAGGTCACCAATGACCCGTTCCGCCGCGTCCCGAATCGGTGCTGAGACACCGATGGCACCCGGGAACCGCTCGCCTCGGCTCACGACATGCCCGCGCGCCCGAGCCTCGTCCAGCTCGGCGCGCAGCGCGGCATGAGACATCGGCCGCGCACCCGGTACAGGATCGGGCAACGCATCGAGGATGGCCTCCCGATCGGTCTCGGGCAGGAAGGCCAGGATGCCCTTGCCGCTGGAACCCGTGTGCAGCTCACTCCACTGCCGGAGCGGCCCCCAGATGTACCGGATCGGGTGGGTCGACTCGACCGCGTCCACGGCCCAGAACTGCCGACGCGCTGGGGAGTACAGCGCCAGCACGAGTGTCTCGTCCAGCAGCCCCGCGGCGGCCTCCATGTAGGGTCGAGCCACATCCAGCACATCGAGACGCTCCGCGACGAGGACCGACAGCCGCGCCAGGGACGGACCCACACGGAAGCGACCCCGGGCGCCCGCCTCCGACAGCAACTCCAGGCGGGCCATCTCATGGAGGATCCGATGGACCGCGCTGCGCGGCAGTCCGGTGTGTGCCGCGAGTTCGCGGACACCCCACGTGTCGCGCTCAGCGAACGCCTCCATCACGGCCGTCCAGCGGGACATGGGTGACGCGCTGGTCATGCCAGAACCCCGGCATCGACAGGGGTTGCCCGCAGGCGCTGCCTGGGGGTACTCTTGCGAGTGATGTGGGACATGTGTCCCAGTATCTGGGACAGACCCCCTAAGCGCAAGCAGCCCGGCCAAGGCGATGAGCCCCGGCGAAGGCGATCAGCCCGGCGAAGGCGATCAGCCCGGCAGGAAGGAGCCCAGCAACCGTGACCGTCGCCCAGCCACCGGACAGCCGACGCCTGCGGACCGGTCGGCGCGCACCGAGCGGCATCATCACGCCCGAAGCGTCGGTCGTGGAGTCCATCGAAGAACGGGTGCTGTGGCTCGCGGTCCGCATCGTCCATGAGGCGAACGTGGTGCGACCCAGCCCCGATGGGCTGAAGGTGGGGGGACACCAGGCTTCGTCGGCATCGATGGTCTCGATCCTCAGCGCGCTGTATCTGCGCTGGCTGCGGGCCGACGACCTGGTGGCCATCAAGCCCCATGCCAGTCCGGTGTATCACGCGCTTCGGTACCTCATGGGCGACCTCGACGGCACGTGGCTGACGACGCTGCGCCAGTTCGGCGGACTGCAGTCCTACCCGTCTCGCACCAAGGACCACGACCGCGTGGACTTTTCGACGGGTTCCGTGGGCCTGGGCGCCGTCGCGCCGATGTTCGCCGCGCTCGCGGACCAGTACCTGCGGGCACACATCCGCGACGAGGCTGTCCGCTGGCCCGACCGGAGGTTCGTGGCCACCGTGGGTGACGCGGAGCTCGACGAGGGAAACGTCTGGGAGGCCGTGCTCGAGGACCCGCTCCAGGGTCTCGGCAACGTGACCGTGCTGGTCGACCTCAATCGACAGAGCCTCGATCGGGTGGTCCCCGGGATCCGGATCCGTCGACTCGAGCAGATGTTCCAGGCGGCCGGCTGGCAGGTGCTCGAGGCGAAGTACGGCAGCCGGCTCCAGGAGGCGTTCGACGCGCCCGGCGGTGAGACCCTCCGGCGGCGCATCGATGAGATGCCCAACGAGGCCTACCAGGGCCTCATCCGTCGATCGGGTGCGGAGCAGCGGGAACGCCTCATCGCGGGCGCGGATGCGGCCGACCGCGACGCCCTGGCGTCGACCCTCGCGGCCACGGACGACCAGGCGATGCCGCGGCTCATCTCGGACCTCGGTGGCCACGACACCGATTCGCTGGTGCGCGTCCTCGACGAGGCAGATGCCGATCGCGATCGTCCGGCGGTCATCTTCGCCTATACGGTCAAGGGCTGGCGATTGCCGTTCGCTGGCGACCCGCTGAACCATTCGGCGATGCTCAATGCGGAGCAGATCACGGCCCTGGCCGGGAGTCTCGGCGCGAACCCTGACGACCCCTGGGCGGCGTTCGATCCGCGATCCCCGGAAGGACAGCTCCTGGAGCGGCGTGGGTCCGAGTTGCGACGACGCTCCAGCCATGCGACCGGCGTGCTGGGGCCGGCTGAGGTGCCGGCGGACGTCGATGTGCGCATCGCGGCCAGGACATCGACCCAGCAGGTTCTCGGAGACTCGCTCGCGGCGCTGGGCCGGGTGGATGGCATCAGGCAACGCATCGTGACCGCGTCCCCGGACGTGTCGGTATCGACCAACCTGGGTGGGTGGATCAACCGCGTGGGCGTCTTCTCGCCGGTCGAGACCCCCGTGCATGACGATGCTCCGCGCCTGCTC
>JBBSOS010000039.1:0-11981 GCA_038259505.1 Candidatus Limnocylindrales bacterium
CCAGGCGAGGATGCCCGGCAACTCCTCGCGGAGGCGCTCCGTGAGCGTGGGATCGGCGTCGCTCGTGAACCGACGCTCGAACGGGACGAGCCGGACGCGCCGCCAGAATCCATACGAGTCATCACGCACCACGGGCTTGTGATTCACGCCCAGCCACAGCTTGAGCAGCGGCAGGAAGTCGAAGAACTCGGCATGCAGGAAGCGAGCGGTGATGACGTCGCCGCCACTGATGGCCTTGAGGCGTGCCTCGTTGAGGCGCGTGCCCTCGTTCACCTCGGATGCGGTCACGATGCGCCGACCCATCAGTGCTGCGAGGTCATTGGGGATCGATGCCTTCGCCGACTGCTCGAGCGTCGAGAACGGCGTGTTCACCGCGTAGCCGCCACCCAGCGCGCGGAGCACCGTCAGGAACACGCTCTTGCCGTTCGAGCCGGAGCCGACACCCATGAACACGCACTGCTCGGTCGTGTCACCCGTGAGGCTGTACCCGACGGCGCGACTGATGTATTCGATGAGCGCCACGTCTCCGCAGAAGACCTCGTCGAGGAACCGCTCCCAGCGCGGGCAATCGGCATCCGCATCGAACGCCACGTCGCTGTGGCGGGTGATCCGATCATCCGCGGCCCCCGGGCGCGCGCGTCCCGTACGGAGGTCCACGACCCCGTTGGCCGCGCCCAACAGCCAGGGGTCCGTGTCCCAGCGGTCCCCGGCATCTGCGATCGGGGGCTCGCTCTGGGCAGCCAGCAGCATCGCCTCGAGCCGCTGGCGGTTCTCGCTCGCGATGGCGAATCCCGCCTCCCGCTTGCGTTCGTCCAGATCGTCGATGGCCGTGGCCTGACCGTACCGGTCGCGTGCCGACTCCTTCGCGAGACGGCGTACCTGCGCGATGTCATCGATCCGCCACCAGTGACCCGCCCACACGAGCCAGACCCTCCGCCGGTGGTCGTATCGGAGGCGGTCGCCGTACATGCGCGCGAAGTGCTCGCCGTTGCCGGCATCGGTCCGGTTGAGGCGCGTGCCGGGCGCAGCGTCGGTCCAGGCCGTGCGCTCGTCAGGAGTCAGGATCGTCATCGGAGCGCCGCCTTGCGGGCCGAATCGATCGTCGCTCCGATCTCGCGCTCCGGGAGTCCCGCCGTGGCGGCCATCCTCGACAGGACCGAACAGGCGACAGCATCGGGGATGCCTCGGTCGATGGCGCGCCTCGTGGCCCAGTACAGGATGTCGTTGCGACGACCCTCCGGGGCATCCGCCACCGTGCGGGCGAGGGCGGCCAGCCGCCGTTCCCCCTCGGCGATGCCGATGGTCCTCCGGCAGCCGGCGGCGATGGCAGGGCTCGAGACCCGGACCAGCCCCATGAGCCAGTCCGGCGCTGCGGCGACCTCCACCTCGAGCGGGGACCGGTGCCAGCCATACCTGCCGCTCGTGACCGACGGAGCGGCCACGATGAACCCGCCCTGGGCCTTCAGCTCGCCGATGTGGATGCCATCGAGGAACAGGTCGCCGCCTCCGCATATAGAAGGCACGCGAGCCAGGATGTGGATGCCGCCGCGCCCCGTGCGGGCGATGGCGGTCTCGGTTAGTCGATGTCGTCTGCCGACCATCCATTGCCGGAGACGATCGAGGTGGGGCGCCTCGATGTCGAACGCGACGAACGACTCCCCGGTGACCATGCCGATGTTGGGAGCGGGTTCGCGACGCCAGTGTCGTTCGATCAGCGACGTGTCGGTCGTGGCATCGGCCTGCCAGCCGCGGTACATCGGGCGCTTGTCGCCGGCGACCACGGGGAGCACGCGCCAACCGAGTCCCGCATAGGTGAGGGCCCATCGCTGCGCGTCGGGCGTGCTCATGCCGCCTTACGCCGAGCAGGCGGGATCTCGACGATGCGCACCACGTTGCCGTAGTCCGAACTCGCACGGGTGTCGATGCGGCTGGTATGGCGAGCAGGATGCGACCTGTCGATGCCGGCCCGACGAAGCCGCGGCATACCAGCGCAGGGTGTCTGGCCCCTTGCTCGACCGCATCGACCTGCGGGTGGTGATGGGCCGGGTGCCGCCCCAGGTGCTCATCTCCGGACCTGCGGGCGAGCCATCGGCGCTGGTGGCGATGCGCATCGCGACCGCCCGCACCCGAGCGTTGGCTCGTTCGGGGGTCCCCAACTCGCGGTTGACCGCGTCCACTGTGCTCGAGGCGTGCCGGCTCGAGCCAGCCGCGGAGCGGTTGCTGGCCGAGCTCTCGATGAGTGCCCACCTCACCGGCCGCGGCATCCACCGGTCACTGCGGGTGGCGCGCACGGTCGCTGACCTGGCGGGCCACGGGCGGGTGACCGCTGGCGACGTCGCGGCGGCGGTCGGCTTCCGCGAGGGCGGCGTGGCCCGGATGATCGCCGCGTGAGCGGACCATCGCAGAGCGAGGAGCGCACGGCCTGGATCGCGCTTGCGGCCGTGGATGGGCTCGGGGAGCACTTGCTGCCGCGCATCGCGGCCGCGTTCGGCAGCGCCGCACAGGTGCTGGATGCCGCGAGGACGCTGGGCGCGGGCACGCTGGCACGCCGTCTGCGCGAGGCTGCCCACTCGGGGCTCCGGGATGCCACCATCGCGGGAGTGCGGGCTGCGGCCGACGACCCACACGCGGTGACTCGGCAACTGCAGGCACTCGACGGCTGGGCGCTGACGCCCTGGGATCCGGGGTATCCGCCATCCCTTCGGGTCATCGACCCGCCGCCGCCGGTCCTGTTCGGTGCCGGCGATCCGGCCGTCCTCTCGACCACGCCCCTGATCGCGGTCGTCGGGACCCGCCGACCCACCCCGCTCGGCCGGTCGCTGGCGGGTCGCGTGGGGGCTGCCCTGGCCAGCCGTGGCGCGACCGTGGTGAGCGGTCTGGCCATCGGCATCGACGCGGTCGCGCATGCCGCGTGCCTGGATGCCGGCGGCAGGACGGTCGGGGTCATCGGCGGTGGCCTGCTGCATGCCGGCCCACGGGCCAACGATCACCTGGTACGTGCCATCCGCGATGGTGGTGGAGTGGTCGTGGGTGAGCATCCACCGGACACCGTGCCGACGCGCGGCACGTTCCCGCGCCGCAACCGGATCATCAGCGGCCTGAGCATGGCCACGATCGTCGTCGAGGCACCCATCGCGAGCGGCGCGCTCATCACCGCGCGACACGCGCTCGAGCAGGGCCGGACCGTGTTCGCCGCCACGGGTCGTCCATCGGATGTCGCGGTCGCGGGGTGTCTGGCATTGTTGCGGGAGAGCCCGGCCCACCCGCTCATCGGTATCGAGGAACTGCTGCTCGATCTGGGACTCACCGGGTCCGATCGCGCCTCGGCCGCATCGCCCGGTCGCGGCCTGGATGCCCGATCGGCGCTGGCGTCGCTGGGATCGGTGGAGCGCGACGTGGCGCGCCTCCTGCTCGATGGTCCCATGACCACCGATTCGCTGGTGGGGGCATCGGGCCATCCCGCGGCCGTGGTGGCGGGCGCCCTGACCCTGCTCCAGCTCCGGGGGTGGGTGGTCCCCCTTGGGCCGCTCCAGGTGCCCGCGGGGCCCTTGTTGCTGGGCAGTACCAGCCAGGAACGCCGGGCCCGACCGACGGCCATGCCGATGGAAGGGACCGATCAGGACCCACCATGAGGGCACCAGACCCTGACCTCCGTACCGGTCCGGATGGCCCTGACCGCTGCCTATCCTGCTTCCGTGATCCGCGACGCCGTCATCCACATGAACAACGAGCAGCCCCTGGTATGCGACCTGCGCGACATGCCGGGTGCCGAGGACACGAGCCTGGTGTGCACCAACCTGCGGCTGGTCGATGGCAAGAAGCCGACCTTCATCGACCGCGTCGACTCCTGGTTCGCCATCCCGATGCACATCATCCGGTTCGTGGAGATCCCCCTCGCGGCGGTCGAGGCGAGCTCGATCCTGGCCCTGCCGTCGGGACCGCTGCCCGATCCGGGCGCGCCGACCGCCGAGGAGGTGGAGGAGGACGAGGCCGCGGAGGAACTGCTCCAGCGCATCCGCGATGTGTGACAGGACATCGACCTCAGCTCGCTGAGGGGCTCGCGTCCCCGGACGGGACGCGCTCCGGGATGGCCGAGACCCGGTGCTACACTCCGGCCCGATGACGAAGAACCTGGTGATCGTCGAGTCACCTGCGAAGGCCAAGACGATCGAGCGCTACCTGGGCACGGACTTCACGGTCCTTGCCTCCAAGGGTCATGTCCGTGACCTCCCCGAGAATCCCGGCAAGGGCAAGCTGGGTGTCGACGTCGAGCACGACTTCGCCCCCGACTACGTGGTCAACGACGACCGCCGCAAGGAGGTCGCCAGCATCAGCAAGGCGGCCGGCCGCGCGGACATGGTCTACCTTGCCACCGACCTCGACCGTGAGGGCGAGGCGATCGCCTGGCACGTGGCGGAGGCGGCCGGGATACCGCCCGGCAAGCAGCGCCGGGTGACGTTCTCGGAGATCACCGAGCCCGCCATCCGTGAGGCGTTCTCGAACCCGCGCGACATCGACATGCATCTCGTCGATGCGCAGCAGGCGCGGCGGGTCGTCGACCGCTTGGTGGGCTACACCCTCAGCCCGCTGCTTGCTCGCAAGGTGCGCAGCGGCCTGTCGGCAGGTCGCGTCCAGTCGGTGGCCGTGCGCCTGGTCGTCGAGCGCGAGCGCGAGGTCAGTGCGTTCGAGGCTCGCGAATACTGGACCCTCCAGGCTCAGCTCCAGACGAACGACGGGGCGAGCTTCGCGGCGGATCTGGTGCGCATCGACGGGGAAGCCATCGCCATCGGGGACGGCGAGGCAGCAGAGGCGCACGCGGAGGCGCTCCGCGCGGCATCGGCCGAGGTCGTCAAGGTCGCGGTCCGCCAGCAGAAGCGATCGCCCGCGGCACCCTTCACCACCAGCACCCTCCAACAGGAGGCCAGCCGCAAGCTGGGCTTCAGCCCCCGCCGCACGATGTCCGTGGCCCAGCGCCTGTACGAAGGGATCGAGGTCGACGGCGAGAGCATCGGCCTGACGACCTACATGCGGACCGACTCGATGTCCATGGCAGGTGTCGCCATGGGCGAGGCGCGCGAGGTCATCGCCGCCCGGTTCGGGCCCGAGTACACGATGCCCAAGGGGCGGGTCCACAAGACCAAGGCACGGGGTGCCCAGGAGGCCCACGAGGCGATCCGGCCAACGAGCTTCCAGCGCGATCCCGACACGATCGCCCGGTGGCTCTCGTCCGAGGAGCTCCGGCTCTACCGGCTGATCTGGCAGCGCGCACTGGCGTCCCAGATGACCGAGAAGCGGCTCGAGACCACGTCCGTGGAACTCACCGCTGGCCGCTACGAGCTGCGCGCCTCGGCCACCCGGACACTGTTCGACGGCTTCTCCCGGGTGTACACCGAGGGACGCGACGACGACACCGAGGAGGACGACGCCCAGGCCCGGCTGCCCGACCTCACGGCGGGCCAGGTCACGAGCGTCACGGACGTGGCCACGACCCAGCACTTCACGGAGCCACCACCGCGCTTCTCGGAGGCGACCCTGATCCGAGCCCTCGAGGAGCATGGGATCGGACGCCCGTCCACGTACGCGGCGACGATCTCGACCATCATGGACCGGGGCTACGTCGTGGTGAAGGAGAAGCGGCTCCATCCGGAGCTGGTCGCGTTCATCGTCACCGACCTGCTCGTGGCCCATTTCGGTGAGTTCGTGGATCTGGACTTCACCGCGCGCATGGAGCAGCGGCTCGACGAGGTGGCACGCGGCGAGCGCGACTGGGTCCCCCTGATGCGGGAGTTCTATGGACCGTTCAAGGAGCTCGTCGACGTCAAGCGCAAGGAGCTCAAGCGCGAGGACATCACCACGCAGCCGAGCGACGAGGTCTGCTCCGAGGGTCACCCCATGCTCATCCGGCTTGGCCGGAACGGGCGGTTCCTGAGCTGTTCCCTGTACCCGGAGCACAAGGAGTCCCGGCCGATCCCGGGCGAGGAACCCGAGACGGTCGTGATGGCCGGCGAGGGCGAGGCGTGCCCCGAATGCGGCGAAGGGGTCCTGGTCCAGAAGCGCGGCCGGTTCGGCGCCTTCGTGGGTTGCTCGCGGTACCCCGATTGCAAGCACATCCGGAAGGATGGTCCGCCGCCGCCCGACCAGTTGCCGTTCGAGGTCACCTGCCCGACCTGCCACGAAGGCCACCTCGTCGCTCGACGCGCACGCCGAACCGGGAGCGTGTTCTGGGGCTGTTCGAGATATCCCAAGTGCACCGGGACCACGTCCCGGGAGCCGGTCGGCGCAGTGCACGACACCGATGCCGGGCCCGTGGCACGCAGCGCGGACGGAACGGGCATCTGTCTCGCGTGCGGCGCCCCCATCACGCTGCCCGCCGTGGTCGGTGTCGGTGAGGTCCTCGCCGGCGGCCCGCCTGACCCGGCAGCCATCGCGCCCTCCGCGCGACGGGGTGGCCGACCGGCGGCAGGCGCTCGAGCCACCGCGAAAGGCACGGCCAAGCCGAGGGCCCGGCCCAGTCCGGTCGCGACAGCCAAGGACGCTGACGCTCCAGCCAAGGACGCGACAGCCAAGGACGCGCCAGCAGCCATCAAGCCGGCGAAACGTCCCGCCGCCTGATGGTCCCGGACCACGCGTCCGCCGCATGACCGGTCCTGACGCGCTCGACGCCTTCCTGCTGGCGCTGAGCGCTCGGGATACCTCGCCGCACACGCGACGCGCCTATGCGACCGGGGTGCGTGCGTTCCTCGCCTGGCTCGATACGCATCAGGGCGGCGACTGGCGTTCCCCCGATCGGCGGCAACTGCGTGCCTGGCTCGCGTCGCTCACCGCGGACGGCCTTGGTCGGTCGACCATCGCGGCGCGGATGGCGGCGCTCCGCTCGTTCTATCGCCACGCCCACCGGTCGGGATGGGTGACCTCGGATCCCTGGCTGAGCATCGTCACGCCGCGTCGATCGAAGCGTCTGCCTCATGTCCTTGATTCGGCCGAGGTGGAGTTCCTCCTGGACGTGGTGCCGGGCTCCGCAGCACGCGGACCCGATCCGACGGCCCGCACCCGGGACCAGGCCAGCGCGATCGAGCTGCGTGACCGCGCTATCGTCGAGATGGCCTATGGCGCAGGCCTGCGGATCTCGGAGCTTGCCGGTTCGGACATCGGGGACCTGGACCTGCGGCGAGGTGAGATCCGGGTGATGGGCAAGCGCCGGAAGCAGCGCATCGGCCTGTTGGGCGCCCCGGCACTCGACGCCATCGGGGAATGGCTGAGCCTCGGTCGTGCCATCCTCCGATCTCGGGCCACCACCCCCGACGAGGGTGCCCTGTTCCTCAACGCGGCAGGCACTCGCCTGGGCGTCCGGGGGATGCGCCTGCGGATCGACCGATTGGTGCGCCGCGCGGGGCTGCCTGCCGGGACATCGCCCCACACATTGCGCCACTCGTTCGCGAGCCACCTGCTCGACGGCGGCGCCGATCTCCGGGTCGTGCAGGAGCTGCTGGGTCATGCGAGCCTCGGCACGACCCAGGTCTATACCCATGTGGCTCCCGCGCGCCTCCGGGCGAGCTACCGGGCCGCTCATCCACGCGCCACGAACCTGGCGGAGCCTGCGACCAACCCCGGCACGTGACCGGCCGAACGCTCGCGCGCGCGGGGCTCATCGTCACCGTCGCGTTCCTCGTCTCCCGGCTCCTGGGCTGGCTGCGACTGGTGGTCATCTCGGCGCAGTTCCCGGCCGAGGGCCAGCTCGACCCGTATTTCGCGGCGTTCCGGATCCCCGACCTCATCTACCAGCTGGTGGCTGCCGGTGCCGTGGGCTCGGCGCTCATCCCGGTGCTCACGACGCTCATCGCGGACGGCGCGCCGCGACGAGCGTGGCGGGTCGCGTCGACGGTCATCAACCTGATGCTGGGCGCGCTCGTGGTCATCGCGATCGTGGTGTTCGTGTGGGCGCCCGAGATCGTGCCGCTCATCACCCCGGGGTTCGATGTCCCGGCCACTGCCGAGACCATCCGGCTGACGCGGATCATGCTCCTGTCGCCCATCTTCCTCGCCCTCGGCGCCATCGCATCGGCGATCCTCAACAGCCAGGAACGGTTCGGCGTCGCAGCGGTCGCGCCGGTCGTCTACAACCTGGCCATCATCGTGGGCTGCGTCACCCTCGGCGCAGCCATGGGCATCGACGGACTTGCCCTGAGCGTGGTCATCGGCTCGGTGCTGATGCTGGGCATCCAACTGCCCTTGTTGCGTCGCCATTTCCACTACGATCCCATCATCGACCTGCGCGACCCGCCCGCGCGCAAGGCCCTCGCGTTGATGGTGCCGCGGGCCATCGGGCTGGGCGTGACCCAGATCACGTTCCTGGTCAACACGACCCTCGCGTCGGGTCTCGTGGTCGGATCGGTGACCGCCTACAACCTCGCTTTCACCATCCTCCAGATCCCGCTCGGCGTCCTGGGATTCCCGATGGGCGTCGTGCTCCTGCCCTCGTTGTCGCGCGCCATGGCCACCCGCGACATGGCCGACTTCCGGCTGCTCGTGGAGCGCTCCCTCCGGCTGCTGTTGTGGGTGACGATGTTCATCACGTGTGTCGGCATCGTGCTCCGGGGCCCCGCGACCGAGGTGCTGTTCGGCAACGTGGCCCTGGGCATCCGGCTGCTGACCGCCGAGACGTACGGCTGGTTCCTGCTGGGCCTGCCCGCGCACACCCTCAACGTGGTCCTGACCCGCGCGTTCTACAGCGCCCAGGACACCCGCACCCCGGTCGCGGTCGCCGCGACCTCGGTGGCCGTCAACGTCGTGGTCTCGGTCATCACGGTGGGCTCCATGGGACTCGCGGGCCTGGCACTCGGGGTGGCCATCGGAGGCTGGTTCGAGACCGTGGTGCTATCGGTCATCCTGTGGCAGCGGACGCATGCCGTGCCACTCCGGTCGATCGGCGTCGCGGGCGTGACCTACCTGGCAGGTTCCCTGCTCGCCGCCGGTGTGGCGTTCGTCGTCCTGCAGGTCCTGCGCTCGCAGTTGGGCATCGGACGCCTGGATGCCCTCATCGAACTGGCCGTCGTGGGCTCGATCGCCCTGGCCAGCTACCTGCTGTACAGTCGCCTGATGCGCATCCCCGAGTTGTGGCAGACCCTGCGGCTGGTCCGTTCGGCCATCCACCGGGGGTGATGGCGTGACCACCGACAGGGTGGCGACGGCCGGGCGAATGGGATCGGGCACCGTCATGACGAGATCGGGCGCCGTCATGAAGGGATCGGGCGCCGTCAGGGACGCCGCGACGCTGCGAGCGGACGGCGCAGCCTGGGATGCCTTCGTGGCGTCGTCGCCGAACGGTTCCTTCCCCCAGCTGACCGCCTGGGCGGACGCCAATGCGACGCGGGGTTGGGCATCGCGGCGGGTCGTCGCCGACGCTCCGGATGGCCCGGTCGGCGCCCAGGTGCTGCTCCACCAGATGCGGCCGGGACCATTCTGGCGAGGCTATGCGACGCGGGGTCCGGTGGCCGGAACGCTGGACCGGGTGACGCTAGCGGCATGGACAGGAGCGATCGAACGGAGCGCCGCGGCCCTCCGGCTGTCGCATGTGGTCATCGATCCGGAGCTCGAGCCGGGTCCGGTCGAAGGGTGGCTGCGGGAGCTGGGCTGGCGTCCCATGCCGGCCATCCAGATCGATCGGACGCGGCTGGTGGACCTGTGCCAGGACGAGACGAGCCTGTGGTCCGGCCTGCGGTCGAGCGCACGCTGGTCGGTCAACAAGGCGCGGCGCACGGGCTACACGGTGACCGATGAGGGAGCCGAGGGACTCGAGGCCTTCGGCGAGCTGTATCGCGAGACGGCGAGGCGGGTCGGCTTCGAGGCCAACGCAGCGTATCGCGAGACGTATGACGCATTCGACCAGCACGGACTCGCGCGGCTGCTCATCGCGCGTGACCCCGACGGCCGGCCGGCGGCCACGCTCATGCTGTTCGCCTGCGGCGACCGGATGATCGAACGGTACGGTGCCTCGAGCTCGGCGGGTGCCGCGGGTCGCGCCAACTACCTGGTCAAGTGGGAGTCGATCCGGACCTCCCGGGACCTGGGCATGGCGCGCTACGACATGTGGGGCACCGACCACGAGGGCGTGGCCGCCTTCAAGGCGTCCTTCGGTGGTTTCGAACGACAGTACATCGGCGCCTGGGAGCTGGTCACGAACCGGCTGGTCCATGGTGGGTTCGCCGGTGTGGCGCGCCTCCGGACGCGTGGTCGGCGTGCCGCTCCAGCGAGCGCGGGGTCGACCAGGACGGAGGAAGGGCTCCGGGTCACCGCGATCACCACGACGGCGCCCGCGGACTGGGACGCCCGGGTGGTCGCCGCTCCGGGGGGCCATGTCATGCAGGGCACAGCGTGGGCTGCCCATCGTCGGGCGCAGGGCGCCGACCCTCGTTTCGTGACCTTCAGCGATGGGCACGGCGCGCTCGTGGTGCTGCGTCACCAGCCGGTCGCGCCCGGCAGCATCGCGACCGTGCGGCGTGGCCCGGTCCATGGAGGAGAGGGGGGAGCCGGACTCGCGACGCGCATCGGCCGCCTGGGAGCCGCACTCGCCGACCTCGGCGCGCGGCAGTTGTTCGTGGATCCCGAGCTGGATGCGGACGCCGCCTACGAAGGGGCGATGGACGCCCAGGGCGCGCTCGTCACCGATGAGTTCCAGCCATCCATCCACGTCATGCGCCTGGCACTGCCGCCCGGCACGACCAAGGACGGGACCTGGGCCGGTGTGGCCAAGACCACGAAGCAGCGGGTACGGGCGGCCGAGAAGGCGGGCACGACCGTCCGGCGCGACGACCGCGGCGACATGCTCGGGGCCTTCGGGGCCCTGCTCGTCGAACGCGCCGACGCCCTGGGTATCGCGATGCGACCGGAGCTCGGCTATCTCGCCGCATGGCGGTTGCTGATCGACGCGGGCCAGGCGCGGCTGCTGGTCGCGGAGCACGACGGACGACTGGCAGGCGGCCTGCTCATCTTCCTCCAGGGCGGCATGCATGCCACGGCGTACTCTGCGGACCGCGCCTCGCTCCGCCGGGAGCTGCCGGGCACCATGCACCTCGCGCGCTGGACCGCCATCCGCGACGCCATCGCCGAGGGCGCCGCGGCCATCGAGCTGGGCGGGGTCGACCTGCCCGGACACCGGGGACCGCCCGAGCCCGGAGACCCCAACCACGGCCTGTACATGCACAAGGCATCGTTCGGCGCGACCTGGGTGGCACGCACACCGGCTCGATCGATGGTGCTGCGGCCCACGGCAGTGCGCGTCGCGGCGGCGCGGGACGATGTGCTCCGGTTCGGACGCCGGCTCGTCCACGCGATGCCGGTCGTCGGCCGATGAGGGTCGGCGGCCGATGATGGCGCCTGCCGAGCGGGCGGGAAAGGGTGCGCGAGGCGGCACGCTCGGCGACCTCGTGGCGCGCCTCGAGGGTCGCGACGTCCTGCGATCGGTCCTGGCGGGACCCTCCGGCCTGGCGGGGCCCTCGGGCATGCCGGGCGCCTCGGGCATGCCGGGCGCCTCGGTCCTGGCGGGACCCTCCGGCCTGGCCCGGGTGGCCTCGGGCCTCGCCGCCGTGACCATCCTGGGCGTGACCCATGACTCACGCCAGGTCAGACCCGGCTGGCTGTTCGTCGCCGTGCCCGGCGAACACCACGACGGGCACGACCATGCCCCCGCGGCGGTCAGGGCGGGCGCCGTGGCCCTGGTCATGGAACGCGCGCTGCCGATCCCGGGGGTGCCCCAGCTGCTGGTCCACTCCGCACGTCGCGCCCTGGCGGTCGCCGCGTCGTGGGTCGAGGGCGACCCCAGCCATGCCCTGGGCATCGTGGGCATCACGGGCACGGACGGCAAGACCACGACCGCATACCTGGTCCGGTCGATGCTTGAGGCGTGCGGCGTGTCGACGGGCATGCTGGGCACCATCGATGTCATCGCGGGCGGCCAGAGCCATGGCAACCCGGGGCGGGCCACG
>JBBSOS010000040.1:0-11910 GCA_038259505.1 Candidatus Limnocylindrales bacterium
ACCCTGAACGCGACCTGACTACGTCGTTCGGTGGCTCCGGATCGGGCGGGACCGCCAGCGCCTGCCGGGTCGTCGGACCCATGCTGGCGGATCGCTACCGGGACGGCCGCGCCGACGTTGCCATCGGAATTCGCTGGTTCTCGTGGCGCCCGAACGGATGCTGGGGTTGTACGATGCGGCGCGATGAGGACGCCCGTGATGCCCAGGGAGCGAGTCCGGCCCATCCGTCTCGCCGTGGCCATGCTCAGCGCGCTCGCGATGATCGTCGCGATCGCGACACCCGGGAGCACCCTCGGGGCGGCGGCTTCACCGGCGCCGGCGTACGCGACCGCGGCACCGACGTACCCGACACCGGCACCAGCCACCTCGGACCCGGCATGCGTGCCCACCGTGGACCCGACGTGGTCGGCGGCCCGAGTCTGGGATGAGGCGGCGCTGGACGCCATCCGCCGGGACCTGCCACGTCCCACGGTCCATGCTCGCAACCTGTTCCACATGTCGGCTGCGATGTGGGACGCATGGGCGACCTATGACCCCGTGGCCGAGGGGTACTTCACCCACGAGAAGCTCCATGCGCGGGATGTCGATGCGGCCCGAAGCGAGGCCATGAGCTACGCGGCATACCGGATCCTCGTGCACCGGTACGCAACGGCCCAGGGTGCCGATGCGACGCTGCCCGAGTTCGACGCGACGCTCGCCTCGCAGTGCTATGACAAGTCCATCACCACGGTCGACGGGGATTCGCCCGCGGCACTCGGCGATCGCATCGCGGCTGCGGTCATCGAGTTCGGTCGCACCGATGGCGCGAACGAGCAGGACGACTATGCGGCCCCGGCGTCCTACGCGCCGGTCAACAAGCCGCTCATCGTGAGCCTGCCGGGCACGAAGATGGCCGATCCCGATCACTGGCAGCCCCTGGCGCTAGACAAGCAGGTCGCCCAGAACGATGTGCCCATCCCGGGCAAGGTGCAGCGATCGGTCACGCCCTACTGGGGCCACGTCGCGTCGTTCGGTCTGCCACCGTCCCCTGACGGCGTGCCGGTCGTCACCGGCGTGCCCCCGCGCATCGAGGATGCGCCGCAGGACGGCGCCGCCCTCAACCAGTACCGACAGGACGCGCTTCGGGTCATCGAGCTGAGCAGCCAGCTCGATGCTGGTGACGGAGTGACCATCGACATCTCACCCGGTACCCAGGGCGACAACGACCTGGGCACGAACGATGGCTCGGGCTACAGCGTCGACCCGGACACGGGCGAACCCTATCCACCCGAGCGCGTGCTCGAGGGTGACTTCGCCCGTGCACTCGCGGAGTTCTGGGCTGACGGGCCGAACTCCGAGACGCCGCCGGGGCACTGGAACACCATCGCCAACCACGTGGCTGACGTGCCGGGCTTCGTGCCTCGCATCGGTGGCAGCGGGCCACGGGTCAGCCGTATGGAATGGGACGTCAAGACGTACTTCGCGCTCAATGGCGCATTGCACGACGCGGCGATCGCGGCGTGGGGCTCGAAGGGGTACTACGACTCCGTCCGGCCCATCTCCATGATCCGCTACATGGGTGGCAAGGGGCAGTCGAGCGACCCGCGACGGCCGTCGTATGATCGCCAGGGTCTGCCCCTCGTGCCCGGACTCGTGGAGCTCATCACCCGCAAGAGCAGTGCACCCGGCAAGCGCCACGCCGCGCTGCGGCGACACGTGGGGGAGATCGCCATCCGTAGTTGGCGTGGCAACCCGGCGGATCCCGCGACGCAGGCAAGCGGTGTGGGCTGGATCCTCGCCACGCGGTGGGTGCCGTACCAGAAGCCCACCTTCGTGACGCCGGCATTCCCGGGGTTCGTGTCGGGTCACAGCACCTTCAGCCGCGCCGCTGCCGAGGTACTCACGGCCATGACCGGCTCGGCATTCTTCCCGGGCGGTCTCGGCGAGTACGTCATCACGGCCGGCAGCCTCGGTTTCGAGGCGGGCCCGACGACGGACGTGACCCTCGAGTGGGCCACCTACTACGACGCTGCGGACCAGGCGGGATACTCGCGACTGTACGGCGGCATCCACACGCCGTCGGACGACTTCGCCGGTCGTCGCACCGGAGCCGCCTGCGGCACGATGGCCTGGACCCTTGCCAGCGGCTACTTCGAGGGGACCGCCGGAGCGTCTTCCTGACCCCGTCCGCAGCGGGTCCTGACATGCGGCGGTCAATGAAGGGCGGCGAGGTCCTCGGGCGATTCCTCGGCGGGCTGCTTGCCCAGGATGATCATGCCCAGGACGTCGTCCTTGGTCACATCGTCCTTGTTGACCGTGGCCACCAGCTTGCCCTGAAGCATCACCGAGATCCGGTCGGCGAGGTCGAACACGTCATGGATATCGTGGCTGATGAGGAAGATGCCCAGCCCTTCCGACTTGAGCTGCGACACCAGGTCACGGACCTGGGCAGTCTCGGCGGGTCCGAGCGCCGCTGTCGGCTCGTCCATGATCAGCACCTTGGCATTGAAGTGGACGGCGCGCGCGATCGCGACCGACTGCCGTTGTCCACCCGACAGTGACTTGACTGGTGCCTTGAAGTTCTGGAACCGGGGGTTCAGCCGACCCATCACCGACCGGGTGGCCGACTCCATCGCCGCATCGTTGAGCGATCCGATCCGGGTCACGATCTCCCGACCCAGGAACACGTTCGCGGCGGCATCGACGTTGTCGGCGAGCGCGAGCGTCTGGTAGATGGTCTCGATGCCATATCGCTTGGCATCCCGGGGGTTGTGGATGGCGACGGGCACGCCATCGACCAGGATCCGGCCGGCATCGGGAGGTCGGGCTCCCGAGAGGGCCTTCATGAGCGTGGACTTGCCGGCGCCGTTGCCACCGACGAGGCCCACGACCTCACCAACGTGGACGCTGACCGACACGCCATCGACGGCATGGACGCCACCGAACGAGACGCGGATGTCCTGCATCTCGACCAGCGGGCTCCGCGACCCGAGGGTCTGCGACTGCAGGCTGTGCGACTGCGGGCTCGCCTGTTGCATCGTCCTAGCTCCCTCGCCTGCGCAGCACCTGGTCCAGGCCGACCGCCAACACGAGCACGACCCCGACCGCGATGTCCTGGGACGGGTTGTCGAACTTCAGCAACTGCATGCCGGACACGAGCGACTGGATGATGAGCGCACCCAGGACCGCTCCCGGCACGGTCCCGATGCCGCCCGCGAACGACGTGCCACCGATGACCGCGGCCGCGATCACGGTCAGCTCAGCGCCGGTGCCCAGCCCGCTCACGGCGGATTGCAGGCGAGCCGTGGAGATCACCGCGCTCACGGCGGCGAGGACGCCCATGATGACGAAGGTCATCATGATGACGCGACGGGTGTTGATGCCCGAGAGGATGGCGGCCTCCGGGTTGCCACCGATCGCGTACACGTAGCGCCCGAAGCGCCGCCGTGTGGCGAGGATGGTCATCAGCGCCGCGACACCCAACGCGATGAGTACCGGATTTGCGATGCCGGTCGGGATGATAAGTCCGCCGGGCGGTTCGGTGATGCCATGCTCCTGCGCGAACCGCCTGGCCAGCAAGGTGGGCCACGGGTAGCTGTTGGCGACCCAGACGGCACCCATCACGACCGTGACACCGACGACGCCGATGAGCGTCTCTGCCCAGATCGGACGGACCGGGAATCCGAATCCGCGCCGACGTCGTCGGCTGGCGACGATGCCGATGACGATAGCGGCGCTGACCGCGATGCCGATGAGCCAGCTGACCGTGTCCCCGACCGAGCCCTTCGGACCGCCACCGAGCAGGATGAACGTGGAATCGAGAGGCGAGATCGTCCGACCCTGGGCGAGCACGAACGTGACGGCACGCCACACCAGCAGTCCACCGAGCGTCACCACGAACGAGGGGATCCCAACATACGCGACGAGGGACCCCTGCAGCAGGCCGATCGCGGCGCCGAGGACGAGCCCGGCGATGACGGTGACGATCCAGATCCACCACAGGTCATAGCCGAAGCCCCAGATCTTGGGGATCCACTCCTGCTGGAGCAGGGCCATGAACATGCCCGTGACGCCCAGCATGGAGCCCACCGACAGGTCGATATTGCGGCTGACGATGATGAACACCATGCCCGTGGCCATGACCGCGACCGCTGCGGTCTGGACGGAGAGATTCCAGAGGTTCCGGGGATCCAGGAACTTGCCGCCGGACCCGATGTCGAAGATGACCCAGCTGATGATGAGCGCGAGCACCATGCCCAGCAGCCGGGTGTCGACCTCGGCACGCCGGATGAGGCCCATGAATGACCGCTTGTTCGGCGCCGCCGCCGGGGCCGCCGGAGCAGGTGCGCCTGGACCGGTCGAGGGTGTCATGCCGAGCGCGTCAGCCATATGTCGGCACCGATACAGCCTTGGATATGACGGCACCCCGTGCCACAGTGGACCGCGGCACGGGGTGCGACGTCAGGTTGGACGGGTGAGCGTCAGGGGCAGGCGGTGACCGACCCCGCTGTCACACCCTGGCACAGCGCCTCCTGGGTGATGACACCGGCATCCACGACCACCTGGAGATTGTCCTTGGTGATGGGCGTGGGCGCCAGGATCTCGGAGGTCAGCGTGTTGCCGCCGGGGCTCGTGAAGGGCGCAGTGCCCGCGAGGTCGGCGAGGTTGGAGTCGGCAGCGAGGGCGACAGCGGCCTCACCCGCAGCCTTGCCCAGGGCACGTGCGTCCTTCCACACCGAGACGGTCTGGGTGCCCAGTGCCACACGGTTGAGCGCGCCCGGATCGCCGTCCTGGCCGGACACCGGGATGGTGCCCGCCATGCCCTGCGCCTGGAGGGCCGCGATGACGCCACCGGCCATGCCGTCGTTCTCGGCGAGGACCGCCTGGATGTCGTTGTTCGTCGACGTCAGGCAGTTCTCCATCTCGGTCTGGGCGTTGGCCGGATCCCAGTTGTCGGTGTACGTCTCGCACGCCTCGGGGATGACGATATCGCCGGACGCGACCGCGTCACCGATGACCTGCTCCATGCCCGAACGCAGGAAGTCGGCATTGGCGTCCGCCTGGTTGCCCTTGATGATGGCGTAGTTGCCCTTGGGCACGAGGGGGAAGATGGTCTCGGCCATGATCTTGCCCACGCCGACGTTGTCGAAGCTCAGGTAGAGCGTCTTGTCGTTCTCGATGAGGCGGTCATAGGCGACGACCGGGATCCCCTGGTTGATGGCACCCTGGACCGCGGGCAGGATGGCGGTGCCGTCCTGGGCCAGGATGATGAGGGCGTCAGCGCCCTGGGAGATGAGGTTCTCGACGTCGCTGACCTGCTGCTCGGCAGACGATGCGGCATCCGTGGAGATGTACGTCGCGCCCGCGGCCTCGAGGGCGGCCTTGATGGCCGGCTCGTCGAAGGCTGCCCAGCGGGGCTCGTTGAAGTTGTTCCAGGACACCCCGACGGTGATGCCCTCGCCGCTGGCCATCGATGCCGCTGGCGACTGGGCCATCGAGGCGCCGGTTGCCATGAGGCTTGCCGCGATCGCCGCGGCGCCGCCAACGCCCATCAGGGCACGCTTGGACTGGTGCATATGGTCCTCCTCCGAACCGGCTGGACGCCGCTTCTCCGGCTGGAGATTAGCGCATGCCGGAGGCGCGATGTCAAGGTCGTTGCGCGCGATCACCGCGGCTGATACCGGACGGCGGTGATCAGGCGCCGCGTCGGAGGTCTGACAGGAGGCGTGCTCGAATGCGGCGATCTGGTCGACCTCGTTGGTGGTCCGGAGGCCGTGGGCCGGATCGATGTATCGCTTCCAGCCGATGACCCCGACCCGAGCCCCGGCCACCACGCCCTCGTCGCCCAGGATCTCGGCGAGCGGTCGTGACCGGTCGCGCGGTTGGTTCGGCAGGCTGAGGTCCTGGAGCATGTGCCCTCGGAGGGGGACAGGTCCGGCGCCGGCGCTGCCCCAGCATTCGTTGCCGACCAGGATCCCCGGGTCGCCATCCGGCCCGACGATGAGCACGGCCTCCTCGAACCGGGGGTCGAACCCGGTCAGGTCGTTGATGTTCGCGCTGTGCTCCCGGTCGGCATACACGATGACCAGGTCCAGGCCCCGGACACCGGCTGCGCCACGCAGCGCATCGATGCGGGCGGCGTCGATGGGAGGCCCGATGGACGGCTTCGACGTCGGCATCGACAACGCCGGCAGGTCGATGCGGGCGACCCTGGCGCGCCTCATCGCTTCGCCGGAGGAGCCGCCGGCACCTCGATGGGTGTCGTGGCGGTGGCGCCCCGGACCAGGGTCTGGTACTCGTCCGTGACGAGCGGCAGCCAGTCGCTCCATTCGCCGTCGGGCCACTGGACGCGGATCTCGGCGCTCGTGGCGTCACCGAGCCCGATGTGGAGGGGGCCGAGCTGGCCGCTCACGTGTCCGCCGCCGATGGTCAGCTCCCGACGCTGCACCTGGTCCCCGGTCCGAATCTCCATCCAGGCACCGATGGCATCGCGATCGGGTCCGGGCTGCTGGAGCTGGATGCCGGCCCAATGGCCCATCGGCCGCGCCCGCTTGCCCGTGCCCCGGCCGATGTTCCGCCACACCTGGACGGGCGACCCGCGCTCCACCTGGACCAGGTCCAGCAGGCCATCGAGATCGAGGTCCACGAGCGCGGCACCCCGACCGAGCTTGTAGCTGAGGATCCCCGCCTGTCGCGCCCGCTCCACGAAGGTTCCCCCGGGTGTCCCGAGCAGCAGGTCGCTCGGATCCCTGGCGGCATAGTCCGCGACGCCTCCGATGTTGCCCTTGGACACGAACAGGTCCACGAACCCGTCGTTGTTGACGTCCTCGAACTCCGGGTGCCACGCGGTCGAGGGCAGGACATCGCCGCCCGTGAACGGTCGCTGGGCGCTGACGCCGATGGGATAGCCCATGTTCACGAACGTCGGTCGGCCCGGACCGTCGGCCAGCGTCTCGAGTTGGTTCTCGCCCTGGTTGGTGAGGTAATACTCGGGGTAGCCATCGCCCGTGACGTCGACGCTCGCGATGCCCATGCCGTTCACCTGGAGGTCGACCCAGCCATCGTCCGGGCCGTACACGACCGGTGGCTGACCGGGTTCGATGCGCCACAGCTGGTCGGTGCCCTGCCGATAGTAGTGCCGGTCATTGGTCACTCGCAGGTCACGGCGACCGGAGCGGTCCCAGTCGCTGAACAGCATCGACAGCGCGCAGTACGACGGCAGCAGCGGCAGTGCCCGGTCGTACCCAGTGCCGGCAGGGTCCGGTCGGACCAGCTCGTTGTCGAGGCACATGTCCTCGGCCGTCGCCGAGTCACTCGTATCCAGGTACCCGCCCAGCGCGAGCGTGGGGAGGGCGGCGTTGCCCTCCCATGTCGCACTGAAGGCCGTGGTCCAGTCGTCCCCCCCGTCGAACGACCACGCCTCGTTGGCACGCTCGAAGCGGCAGCCGCCGAGACCGCGCAGGAGGACGTTCTCGCCCATGCGCAGGACGGCGAGGTCGGTGGTGCCGTCGCCGTCGATGTCGATGGGGTAGGCACCGGTCACCCACGTCAGGTCGGTGACGGGGTCGGGCCGGGCGTCGAAGGCCAGCGGCCCACCGACCGGACTGTCGTTGTGGAACAGTGCCGCGGGGTTGTCGCCACCTGCGATGTACAGGTCCGGGCGGGCGTCACCGTCACAGTCGAACGCGGCCACGCCGCCACCCACGTAGAACAGGTCCCCGGCGTAGGTGTGGTCGAGGCCGGTCCGCTCCTCCCTGACGAAGTGTGGCGTCGCGACGGGGTCCGCGGCGGCGACCGGATGCGTGGCGATCGCGGGCGCAGCGACGACGACGGAGGCAGCCAGCAATGCCAACCACGCCCTCGCCCTCCGATCGATCAACCGGGGACCACCGACATGGCCGTCTCGGCGGAGCGGTAGAGCGCCTCGATGGTGCGCGCCTGTCCAAGCGCATCAGCACGGCCGAGCAACGGTGCACGCTCGCCCCGGATGGCCGCGCCCATGTCCTCGAGCTCCAGTTGGTAGGGGTTGGTGGGCGTGACCCGGATCTCCTCGCCGTCGAGCAAGATCCGGCCGGTCGTGGAGTGCCACGGATCGGGCAGCAGGATGGTGCCTCCCTGGCCGATGACCTCCAGGGTCTCGTGCGTCGCTGAGTCGAACGCGCTCGTGAAGGTCGCGAGGACGTCACCTGGGAAGCGCATCAGGGCGGACATCCGCCGCTCGACCCCGTTCCCGTCGAGCAGCTGCTCCGCCATCACCCGCTCCGGTTCGCCCGCGATCAGCCGCGATCCGCTGACGCAGTAGCAGCCCACGTCCATGAGCGAGCCACCGTCGAGGTGGGCAGCGATCCGGACGTTGGTCTCGTTCGACAGGACGTAGCTGAACGTCGAACGGATCGTGCGCACTGGCGAGATCCGCTCGAGCAACTCCAGGAGCCGCCTCGCCTGCGGTGTGTGGCGCCACATGAAGGCCTCCTGGAGGATGAGCCCGTGGGCCTCGGCGGCATCGAATGCCGCATCGACCTCGGCCGGCCGCCGGGTATAGGGCTTCTCGCACAGGACGTGCTTGCCGGCGGCCAGTGCGTGCATCGTCCACTCGTGGTGGAGGGAATTGGGCAGGCTGATGTAGACCGCGTCCACCTCGGGGTCCGCGAGCAGATCCTCGTAGCTGCCGTGCACACGCTCGATATCGTTGGTGTTCGCGAACGCGCGCGCGCGGTCCATCGTGCGACTGCCGACCGCGATCACGTCCAAGCCGCTCGCGAGGCGCGCACCGGCCAGCAGCTTCCGGGTGATGTTGCCCGTGCCCAGAAGACCCCAGCGGATCCGGGTCGCGTCGATCATGGGAACCTCCGTGGCTCGTGATGCATCGCCCCGAGTGTCCGCCCGCGATCGACGGCGCATCCGTGCCGGGAACGATAGCCCACAGCGCGGGCCTGCCGGGCCACGCTGTCCGTGTGCGGCGGTCGGGTCACGGTCCGCTCGGAGTCGGCGTGCCGCTCGTCGACGACGGCGGCAGGATCGTGTCCAGGCCTGCCTGCAAGCCGGCGTCGGAGAACGGTCCGAGGCTGAAGGCACGAACGATGCCCTGGGTATCGATGAAGTAGCTCTGCGGGACACCGACGCCGATGTAGTCGTGCCACACGGTGTCGTCCACGTCCAACAGCATCGGCCACGTGGCACCCTGTTGGTCCGCGAATCGTCGGGCACTGGACGCGTCGTCATCGTGGACGATGCCCAGGATCTCCAGGCCACGGTCACGGTACGCGCCGTACGCGCCGATCAGCCGGGGGAACTCGGCGCGGCACGGGACGCACCAGCTCGCCCAGATGTTGACCACCACCGGGCGACCCAGGAAGTCGGCGAGGGCCACCCGACGTCCGTCGAGATCGTCGAGCGCGATGGCCGGAGCCGGCTGGTCCAGGAGGGGCGAGCCCCCGACGATGGCGCCGGACGTGCCGGGGGACCTGCCTGGAGTGCCGGGCAGGGGCACGAACAGGCCAACCAGGACGATCATCACGATCACGCCGGCGAGGGCGACACCAAGGGTGCGTCGCCGTCCGATGGCACTCAGGTTGCTGGCGCCGGCCCCGCCTTGACCAGCAACGTTCCCGTCATGGGCGGATGGATGGTGCACACGTAGGTGTAGGTGCCCGCTGGCAGTGGTGGCAACTGGTACTCGATGGTGGCGACACCGGTGACGTCGTTGCCCGCGAACACGTACGTGTCCTTGGCTGCCGGATCCTCGATATGGACGTTGTGCGGGACGCCCGCCTGCTTGTTGTCGAAGGTCAGTACCACCGGCGTGTTGGCGGGGATGACGATCCTGCCCTGGTCGAAATGCGTGGCCGCAGATGCCGACAGATAGGGCGTCGTGGTGGCCGGCGGACCTTCATCACCAGCGGCAGCCTGCTGCGGCAGGAAGGTCAGCAGCCACGGCCCGAGCGTGAGCACGATCGCGATGGCCGCCAACCCCCCGAACACTGGCACGAGCCTGTGCGGGAAGACCTTGACCGGATCGCGCGTCAGGGGCTCCGGGTGATGACCTGCCTCTACCTGGACGTACTCCCGATTCGCGTCGATATACCAGCCGATGGCTGCCGCGATGCCCATGCAGGCACCCGCGACGATGAGCAGCGGACCGAGCGCGAGGCCCAGGAAGATGAAGAACAAGCCGATGGGGGCCAGGAACGGCCAGGCGCTGTTGCCGGGCATGTGGATGCCCTCCGGGATGACCACCGCTGCTGGAGCGCTGGGAGTCGCATCGCCGGATGCCAGTTGGCCCTGGTGCCCGTGCGCATCGAGCTGGTCGTACTCATGCCGCGCATCCAGGTACCAACCAGTCGCGCCGATGACGCCGATGACGACCCCGGCGAGCGCGATGGGGATGTTCAGGAACGTGCCCTCGCCACCTCCCACCGCGAGCGAGAAGAAGATGAGCAGGAGACCGATGGGTGCCACGAACGGCCACAGCGAATTGCTCGGCATGTGCAGGCCCTCGGGCACCGGACCCGCAGGCATCGGCCCGGGCACCCGGGATGCGTTGAGGGCCCTGTTGCGCGCCCAGGCACGCGCCGTCATGAGCACCACCACGACGGTCAACAGCAGCAGCAGGAGCGGGATGTACTGCAGCAGGGTCGACCACAGGGGAGTGACGAACCGGCTGATGAAGTCGAGGGTCTGATCCCAGAGATCCATGATCGCTCGTCAGCGCAGCAGGACCGTGAAGGTCCTCATGCGTTGCGGGAGCCCCGGAAGAGGACGGCCAGCCCGAAGCCCATCGAGACACCTGCCAGCAGCAGCAGCAGCACCCCGGTGCGGTCGATCGTCCTGCCGTCGCCCTGAACCAGGAAGTACAGGACGCCCACGAAGATGAAGAAGCCGGCCAGTCCCAGGGCCTGTCGCCAGTCGAGCATCGACTCGTCTCCCTACCGCAGCACGTAGATGGTCAGGAACAGGAAGATCCACACCACGTCCACGAAGTGCCAGTAGTAGTGGACCGCCTCGACGGCGACATGATGCTCGCTGGAGAACTGGCCCCGGATGCCACGGGCCAGGACCACGGCGATGCCGATGACGCCGCCCAGCACGTGTGCGCCATGGAACCCGGTCATGACGTAGAACAGCGAGCCGTAGACACCGCTGTTGATACCGAAGTCGTCGCGGGTCACCAGCAGGTAGTACTCGATCATCATCAGGCACAGGAACACGATGCCAAGCGCCAGTGTCACGGCGAGTCCGCGGTTCATGCCCGTCCGGTCACCCTTGCGGATGCGGTCGGTCGCCCACTGCATCGTGAACGAACTGGTCACCAGGATGATGGTGATGAGCACCGACATGCCCAGCCCGAACAGCCCGCTGCCCTGCCAACTGATGAAGTCCGTGCCTTCGGGTGGCCACACAGCTGCCGTGGCGCGGACGTTGAAGTAGACCCCGAACAGCGCCGCGAAGAACATGATCTCGCTGGCGATGAACAGGAGCATGCCCATGAGGGCGACGTCCATGCCCTTGGAGCCGTGCGAACTGTCGGTCTCTGAGCCATGTCCTGCGTTCACGGCATCGACTGGTGCGGTCACTGTGCGGGCCCCTCGGTGGTCGCCAGGGCGACAGGCGCAGGCGCGTGCCCGTCGTCGCGATGCTTCAGGTCGAACAACGGCCGCTCCGACCGGACCGGCGGCAGGCTATCGAAGTTGTAGACGGGGGGGGGACTGGTGGTCGCCCACTCCAGCGTGTTGGCATCCCACGGGTCATCGCTCGCGTTGGCCGGACCGCGCAGCGTGGTGAACACGTTCCACAGGAAGAACAGGACGGCCAGGGCGATGATGAATGCACCCACGCTCGACATGAAGTTGAGCTCCGTCCAGCCGGCATTCGCGGAGTAGTCCGCGATGCGCCGGATCATGCCATCGAGGCCCAGCAGGTGCTGTGGGAAGA
>JBBSOS010000041.1:0-11718 GCA_038259505.1 Candidatus Limnocylindrales bacterium
CGACCCGCCGGATGCGGCCATCCATGCGGATCGCCCGCAGACCGGCATCGGACCGCTCGGCGTTGATGCCATCCAGCACCCGGTTCTGGGCCGCGCGGAGCTGCGTGTCGGTCGGTGCGCCATCCGCGGCACGCATCGAGGCTGGAGGGTTGGTGCCCAGGACCAGCACCCCGATGGCGCCCGCGGCGAGGAGCCGGAACACGCGACGGGATCGAGACAGGGACGGCACCCTCGGATGATGGCGCGATGACACCCCGAGCGCAGTGACCCACAGGTACCCACGCACCCCGGTACACGACCGCACCGCTCTGGCCACGACCCCGATTGACGGCCCCGTTCCACGACCCCGCTCCACGCCACGGTCGGGGCGCGCCTCTGACGGGGCCGATACTCAGGTCGCGCCGAGGAGTCGCAATGCCTGGGTCCGGGACCGGGTCACCGTGCGCGCGTTCCGGTCCGCGACCCCGGACGGCTCCGGCGCGACCAGGTCGACCGGGTCCACCAGGTGCGTCGGCAGTGGCGACTGGCCATACCGCGCTGCCTCGTCGGCCCATCGCGCGCGCCACGCATCGGGCAGGAGGTCCGGCACCGGCCGGTGGGCCTGGGCCAGCCACACGAGCGACCACGACCGTGGCACGACCCGATACGCGTCATAGCCGCCACCGCCGGTGGCCAGCCAACGGCCTTCGCACCAGTCGTGGGCGATGCGGTCGAGCAGAGCCGTCGCGCGGGCGTACGCACCGGTCGTGAGGCGGAGATGGGCCAGGGGGTCGAGCACGTGGCTGTCGCAGCCGTGCTGGCTGACCAGGAATGTCGGCTTGAACGCAGTTGCGAGCGCGGGGACCACCTGCTCGACAGCGGCCAGCCAGCTGGCGTCGCCGGAGGAGGCCTCGAGCGGGAGGTTCACCACCGTTCCGGGCGCCGATCGTCCTCCGATCTCATCGATGTCGCCCGTGCCCGGGAACAGCGAGCGGCCCGACTCGTGGATGGACATCGTGAGCACCTGCGGATCGTCGACGAACAGCGCCTGAGTGCCATCGCCGTGATGGACATCGAAGTCCACGTACAGCACCCGATGACCTGCATCGCGGGCGACCGCGACCGCGAGTGCCACGTCGTTGTAGATGCAGAAACCGGAGGCGCGCGCGGCCATCGCGTGATGGAGTCCGCCGCCGGGGTTGAAGGCATGGTCCGCGTCGCCGGCCAAGATGTGCTGCACGGCCTTGATGGAGCCGCCAGCGACCAGCGCCGAGGCGGCATGCATGCCACGGAATGGCGGGCAGTCGCCGGGGCCGATGCCCATCGCGGCCGGCCGCTCCGGATCGTCAGAGAATGCGCGCACGGTTCGAACGTAGCCGGGAGTGTGCAGCCGGGTAAGCATCTCGTCCGTCGCCCCGACGGGTTCCAGGAACCGCTGGGCACCGAGCGCCCGCAGCAGCCCGATCCCTGGACCGAACCGGCGGGGTGTCAACGGGTGCGACGGCCCGAAGTCGTAGTCACGGATCGCCTCGGACCAGACGACCAGCGGCTCGGCCACGTGCGGCTCGGCCAGCGGCTCCGCTCCTTCCGGATCGGTCACTCCGGGGCTCCGGTGACCTCCTCGTGGACGACGCTGACATCGCCGATGCGGGCCGCCTCGAGCGCCGGCACGAAGGCACCGGCGTCACCCACGATGACCACGGACGCCTCCTCGGGACGGATGTGGACCTGTGCCGCGGACAGCACCTGGTCCGCGGTGACCGCGGCGATGGCCGGGCGGTATCGGTCCAGCTCGTCGTCGGGCAATTGGTGGGCGACCAGCCCGGCGATGGCGCCCGCGACCTGGCCCGATGTCTCGTAGCGCAGCGGGAACACGCCCACCAGGTAGTCGCGCGCGATGGTCAGCTCCTCATCGGTGACGAGGCCCTCGCGGATGCGCGACAGCTCGGCCAGGGTATCGACCACGGATGGGACCGTGTGCTCGGTGTGGACCGCGGTCCGGACGGCGAACGGTCCCGCACCGACGCGCATGTCGAACGAGGAATGGACCCCATAGGTGTAGCCCTTCTGCTCCCGCAGCAGGGCATTGAGACGCGACCCGAACAGGCCGCCGAGGATCGCGTTGAGCACCGAGAGGGCGTGGAAGTCCGGCGTCGAGCGGGGCACGCCGAGGTGCCCGATGCGCAGCTCCGACTGGGGGGATCCGGGTCGGTCGACGACCACGATGCGGCGTCCACCTGCGCGTGCCTGGTCGGCCAACCCGCGCACCGGCGACCGGGTCGCGGGCTCCGTCCAGGCGCCCAGGGCCCCCGCTACCAGTGCATCGATATAGAGACCGTTCAGGTCACCCGCCACCAGGAGCGTCGATCGAGAGGGTCGCATGAGGGCGGCATGCAACCCCACGAGGGTCGCCCCGGTGATGTCCGGCACGGTCGTCTCGGAGCCGCCCATCGATCGCGAGTACGCCGCGTCCGCGGCGTAGACCGTCTCGGCGAAGGCCCGCTCCACGCGGCGGCGGGGCTCGGCGCGTGCCTGGAGGAGGTCGTTCAGGCGTTCCTCGCGGAGCCGTTCCACCTCGACCGGCGGGAAGGTCGGCCGCAGCGCGACCTCAGCCAGCAACTCGAGTGCAGGTGCGAGCCGCGAGCGAGGCACGTCCACCGACACCGAGAAGGTGTCCCAGCCGGCATCAGCCGACAGCTCGGCCCCCAGGCGCTCGGAGGCTTCGATGAGCGACACGGCGTCATGGGCGGCGGTACCTTCGGTCATCGCCCGGGCCGCGAGCACGGTGGCCCCCGCATCCGACGCGGCCTCGCCGGTGACCCCGGATCCCTCGCCGTGGACCAGAAGATGTGCCACGAGCAGGGGACGCCCGGGCAGATGGGCGGTGAGCACGGTCAGGCCATTGTCGAGTCGGGATCGCCGGTATGACGGGAATTGGTACTCCCGCGGCGAGCCGGCCGGCGGTCGCGCGTCGAGGTATCCAAGCGGGTCGGATCGGTCGATGGTCGCGGTCATGCTGCGGTCCCCTCCCCCTGCGCGGGCTCCTCGGCAGGCACGTACGTGATGACGGCCCGGTTGTCGGGACGGAAGAAGGCGGCCGCGGCGGACTGGATCCGTGCGGCATCGACCGCGAGATATCGTCCCAACTGCTCGTTGACGAGCTCCGGCCGGTCGAAGTACGTCGCGAACTGCGACAGCCGGTCGGCGACCTCCTCCATGCGCCCCACGGCGCCGAGCTCGGCGGACTCGATGAGTGCGCGTGCCCGCGCAAGCTCGTCGTCGCTGACCGGTTCCGTGGCCAGTCGCTGGGTCTCTTCATGCCACATGCGCTCGACGGTGTCGGCGTCGCTCTCCGGCCGCGCCGTGACCCAGCCGGCGAGGATGGCGCTGCCGCCGACCAGCGGCAGGGTGAATGCCGCCACGTCCTGGGCGACCCGCTCCTCCCGGACAAGTCGCTGGTACAGCCGCGAGCCACGACCTCCCGCGAGGATCTGGGTGCCCACCTCCAGGGCGTCGAACTCGTCCGTCCCGAATGCCGGGATGCGGTAGCCGATGTGGACCCGCACCAACGGCACTGCGTCAGGCACCATCTCGCGCACCTCGCGACCGATGATGGGCGGCAGGTCCGCCGGCCAGGCGCGTCCCAGGGACGGGTTGGCCGGGATGGGACCGAACCAGCGCTCTGCCGATGCGAAAGCGGCCTCCTCGTCCACGTCACCCGCGATGGTCAGGACCGCGTTGTTCGGTGCGTACCACGCCCGGAAGAAACTGGACACGTCCTCCAGGCTCGCCGCATCCAGGTCCTCCATGGACCCGATGGGCGTGTGATGGTAGGGATGGTCCGCGGGGAACACGGCGGCCATGAGCTTCTCGTAGAACGAGCCGTACGGCCGGTTGTCGTAGCTCTGCCGCTTCTCGTTCTTGACGACGTCGCGCTGGTTGTCGAGGTTCTCCTGCGACAGCGAATCGAGCAGGGTCGCCATCCGGTCGGCCTCGAGCCACAGGCCGAGGTCCAGCTCGTGGGACGGCAACGTCTCGAAGTAGTTGGTCCGGTCGAAGAAGGTCGTTGCGTTATTGACGCCACCGGCGCCCTGGATGATCGACATGTGCTCCGACTTGGACACGTGTCGCGAGCCCTGGAACATGAAATGCTCGAACAGGTGCGCGAAGCCGGTCTTGCCCGCGACCTCATGACGGGAACCGACGTCGTACCACAGGTTGATGGCCACCACCGGTGCGAGGTGCTCGGGGGCCACGATCACCCGGAGGCCGTTGTCGAGCCGGCGCTGGGTGAACCGGACGTTGGGCAGGTCAGGACGCATGTCAGTGACAGGGAGGGGCATGCGGCGGATCGTACCAGCGCCGGTCTGCTGCGTCGCGCCGGTCTGCGGCGTCGCGCCGGTCTGACGCGTCGAGCCGGTCTGCTGCGTCGCGGCCGCCGCCTGCAGGATCGCGGCGTACCCCTCCCCGTCCAACGCAGCGATCGCCTCGGCCATCTGGGCGTGGTGTCGACGGACGACATCGCCCGGCACCACCCTGTCCCGTGTCGCGTTCCGGGCGAGCAAGGCGTCCAGCGGGACGTCGAACATCACCGCCACGGACGGGCGACCGAAGCGCGCCGCGAGTGCCAGCAACGGCTTCCGTGAGGCGGCCGTCAGATGCGTGGCGTCGATGACCGTGAGCAGGCCGCGGCCGATCCGGGCCGCGGCCACGAGGTGGAGCAACCGGAACGCGTCCCGCGTCGCACCCTGGTCGGTCGCATCGTCAGCGACCAACTCCCGGAACGTGTCGCTGGACACGACCTGCGATGGCGCGAAGCGTGCCCGTGCCCAGGTGCTCTTGCCCGATGCCGCCGGGCCCACGAGGAGTACCAGCGCCGTCGGCGGGATGGGCGGGTCGGCGGCGGGTCCGGTCACGACCCTGGAGCCCGATCCCCACAACGGGATGCCAGATCCCCACATCCCAACGCCGGATCCCCGGGTCGCAGGTCGGTCGCGTCGAGTTCCCACCGGATGGGAGTATCCGCCAGGGAGACCTGCCAGGCCGGTGATCTCCCGTCGAATCGAGCGCCATCGGAGTCCAGATTCCCATGGGTCGGGAACCACGGCGACGGGCGGTCGATCGACCCCATCTCAGGCGTCCTCCACGGCTGTTACTCCCATGGGGTGGGAACCTTGGGGGATGCCCGGCGGCCACGGGCCATCGACACGCGGCCACGGGCCATCGACACACGACCAGGGGCCATCGATCGGCGGCGGTGACGGGCGATCGACACGCGGCCATCCGTGTCAACCGGCAGTGACCGGCTCCGCCAGCCACGCGTCCAGGGGCCGCACGTCCGCGACCTGTCCCTGGACGAGTGCATCGAGGGAACGTGCCGCGGCGATGGCCGTATCCATACTGGTGAGACACAGGATGCCTTCGGAGACCGCCGCGAGCCGGATGGCGGCCGCATCCCGCACCGGGCCCGACCGGGGCGACGGCGTGTTCACGACCAGCGACACCCGACCCGAGGCGATGACATCGAGGATGGGCGGGGCGGCCACGCCTGCGCCGGCCACGCCTGCGCCGGCCGCATCGCTACCGTCCGCGAGCGGCGCCACCTCCAACGCTGCATGGCCACAGGCACGCAACGCCCTGGCCGTGCCTGCCGTCGCCGCGAACCGGTAGCCGACGCCCGCCAGCGCCGTGGCAAGCTCCGGTAGTCGCGGCTTGTCGCGATCCGAGAGTGAGACCAGCACGAGCGCGCCATCAGGTCCTGGCACCGGCGGCCGCAGCGATGCCGCCAGGAGCGCCTTGGCCAGCGCCACTCGCTCGTCACTGTGGATGCCGATGACCTCACCCGTCGAGCGCATGCCCGGGCCGACGGCCGGGTCGACACCCTTGAGCTTGCTCGTCGAGAACACGGGTGCCTTGACAGCGACCACCGACGGCGGCCGACGCAGGCCACCGGACCAGCCCAGTTCCGCGAGCGAGGCCCCCAGGGCGACCCGCGTCGCGAGCTCGACCATGGGCACGCCCGTGACCTTGGACAGGAACGGTACCGTCCGACTCGCCCGCGGATTGACCTCCAGCAGGTAGACCCCGTCATCGCGGACGATGAACTGCGCATTGACCAGACCCCGCACGCCGACCGCCAGCGCGAATCGGGTCATGGCATCCACGATCAGCCCCTGGTCCGCCTCCGACAGCCGTTGAGGCGGGAACACCGCGACCGAATCACCGGAATGGACCCCGGCTCGCTCGACGTGCTCCATGAGTCCCGGGACGAGCACCTCGGTGCCGTCGCAGACAGCATCGACATCCACCTCCAGCCCCTCGAGGTAGGCATCGATCCGCACCGGACGGTCGTCGTCCACCGCAGTCGCGATGGCCAGTTGCCGCACCAGGTCGTCCGGGCCGTAGCAGAACTCGATGGCCAGACCCCCGATGACGAAGCTGGGTCGAACGATCACCGGGTAACCCACGCGATCGGCCACCGCGATCGCCTCCTCGATGGACGTCGCCATGCCTCCCTGGGGCTGGGGGATCCCCAGGCGGTCGACAAGCCCCGCGAAGCGCGTCCGCTCCTCCGCGAGGTCGATGGTCTCGAGCGACAGGCCCGGCAGGTCCACGCCCCCGGCGACCAGGGATGCGGCGAGGTTGAGCGGCGTCTGGCCACCGAACTGGACCAGGGCAGGCAGCGGTGGGTCCCCCGGTGCGGTCTCGGCGTGGATGACCTCGAGCACGCTCTCGGGATCCAGGGGCTCGAAGTAGAGCCGCGAGGAAGCGTCGAAGTCCGTCGACACGGTCTCGGGGTTGGAGTTGACCATGACCGCCTGCCAGCCATCGCGTCGGAGCACCTCGGCGGCCTGGACGGCGCAGTAATCGAACTCGATGCCCTGGCCGATGCGCACCGGACCCGACCCGATGACCAGCGCCGCGGGCCGCGCGACACGGGGCGCCTCCGGCGGCGATCCCGTCGCGGCGTAGGTGGCGTAGAAGTAGGGCGTCTCGGCGGCGAACTCGGCGGCACACGTGTCGACCATCGCGAACCCCGGCCGCAGCCCCATGACCGCCCGGCGTTCCGCGATGGCGGATGCCGTCAGGCCAGTCAGGGTCGCGATGTCCCGATCACCGAACGAGGCACGCTTGGCCGCGACCAGCAAACCGTCGCTGAGGTCCGGTCCCGCCGCGCTCATCTGGCGGCCCAGGTCGACGAGACGCTCCATCTCGGCCAGGAACCAGGGGGCGATGCCCGTGACCTGATGCAACTCGGCCGCCTGGACGCCCCGACGCAGCAGCGCCAGGAGCCGCCACATCCGGGAGTCGGAGGGTGCCAGGAACTGGCGCAACAACTGCGGTCGGGCGACCACGGGCGCACCTCCGACCGAGCCCGAGATCTGGGCGATGACCGCATCCCAGGCAGGATCCTCGGCGAGGAAGCCCGCGCCCGCCTGCTCCAGGCCTCTGAGCGCCTTGTTGAGCGCTGCCCCGAAGGTGCGGTCGATGGCCATCACCTCGCCGGTGGCCTTCATCTGGCTGCCCAGGGTGCGATCGGCGCCCGGGAACTTGTCGAACGGGAAGCGGGGCAGCTTGACCACCACGTAGTCCAGTGCCGGCTCGAACGCCGCCACCGTGGTCCTGGTGATGGCATTCGGGATCTCGGCCAGTCGTCGGCCGATGGCGATCTGGGCGGCGACCCGGGCGATGGGGTAGCCGGTGGCCTTGGACGCGAGCGCAGACGAGCGGCTGACGCGCGGATTCACCTCGATGACCGCGTAGTCCATGGAGTCGGGCGACAGTGCGAACTGGACGTTGCAACCGCCCTCGACACCGAGTGCCCGGATGATGGCCAGGGCGGCCGAGCGCAGCCGCTGATGGACCGGGTCCGGCAACGTCTGGACCGGCGCCACCACGATCGAGTCGCCCGTGTGGACACCCAGCGGGTCGACGTTCTCCATGGAGCACACCGCGATGCAGGTGTCGTCCGCGTCCCGCATGACCTCGTACTCGATCTCCTGCCAGCCGACCAGGCATCGCTCGACCATGACCTGACCGATGGGACTCAGGCGCAGACCCGCCCGGCACCGTTCCCGATATGCCGCCTCAGAGTCCACGATGCCGCCGCCGGTGCCGCCGAGGGTGAAGGCGGGCCGGATGACCGCGGGCAGCCCGATGACCGCGAGCGCCTGGTCGATACCGGCCTGTCGCTCGGCCTCGGTCGCGCCCTGGACGATGGCCGACGGAGCGTATGGTTGCCCGATGCGGTCGAGCAGGTCCCGGAATCGCTCCCGGTCCTCGGCCATCTCGATGGCCTCGATGGACGTCCCCAGCAGACGCGTGCCGTAGCGTTCGAGCAGACCCGCGCGCGACACGTCCACGGCCAGGTTGAGCGCCGTCTGGCCGCCGAGACCGGCCAGGATCCCCTCAGGGCGCTCGAGGTCCAGGATGCGCTCGACCGAGGCCACGGTCAGCGGCTCGAGGTAGACCGCGTCAGCCACACCTGGATCGGTCATGATGGTGGCCGGGTTGGAGTTGAGCAGGATGGTCCGGATGCCCTCCTCGCGCAGGGCCCGGCAGGCCTGCGTGCCCGCGTAGTCGAACTCCGCCGCCTGGCCGATGACGACCGGGCCGGATCCGATGATGAGCACCGACGCCGGCTTGGCCGGCAGGGGCGTGCGGGGGGCGGCCGTGAACCCGTGGGTATCGGTCATCCCATCGCACCGATGCGGGCCAGGAACCGGTCGAACACCTCCACAGCATCGAGGGGGCCGGGGGAACCTTCGGGGTGGTACTGGACGGTCTCGATGGGCAGGCTGTCGTGGCGCAGCCCTTCGACACTGCCGTCGTTGAGGTTGCGTTGACTGACCCGGAACCCGGAGACCCTGGGCAGCGAATCACCGTCGACGGTGACCTCGTGATTCTGTGCCGTGACCTGGACCCGGCCGGTACCCAGGTCCTCGACGGGGTGATTGGCCCCGTGGTGCCCGAACCGCAGCCGGCGAGTCTGGGCACCCGCGGCGCGCGCCACGATCTGGTGGCCCAGGCAGATACCCAGTAGCGGCCGGCCATCGTCGATGAGCGCCCGGGCGAGTGCGGTCGGGCCATCGAGCCGACCGGGATCGCCCGGTCCAGGCGACAGCACGACCCCGGCGACGTCGGCGCGCAGGACCTGCTCCGCGTTGGCGGTATGGGGCAACACCCGGACACGGGCGCCACGGCGCCGGAGGGAGCGCACGATGTTGGCCTTGAGGCCGTAGTCCACGACGGTCACCAGCGGACCCCGGTCGCCTGTCTCGTATGGCGCTGCGACCGATACCCGGCCGACGAAGTCCTGGTCCTCCCAGCGGGGCAACCGCCGCGCGCGCTCCACGGCGGCGTCGACATCGACCTCGCCGGGGCCGGTGATGATCCCTCGCTGGCAGCCCGTCTCGCGCAGATGACGTGCGAGTGCCCGGGTGTCCAGGCCGGCGATGGCAGGTACGCCCGCGGAGCGCAGCAGGTGGACGATCTGCCGGGCGCGCCCCAGCACGGCAGCGGTCGCGTGGCTGACCACGAGGCCGCGCAGCCACGGTCGCTCCGACTGGTCGTCGCCCGCGGAGCGCCCGTGATTCCCGATGAGGGGATAGGTCATGACCACGACCTGTCCCGCATACGACGGATCGGTGCAGACCTCCTGGTAGCCGGTCTGCGAGGTGTTGACGACCAGATCGCCGCCCGACGCGACGGGCGCCCCGAAGCAGACGCCCCGGAACACGGTCCCATCCTCGAGGGCGAGCAAGGCCGGGCCATGTGACCCGATGCGCGGGTCCACGACGGCTGACGCCGGCACGGGCAGCAACGCGGGGTCGAGGGTCACCGGTCCAGCTCGCCCGGATCCACGACCGTCAAGACCCCGAGCGTCGACCGCCGGACATGGAACGACCACCGGCCGGTCGTGCGGCGGCGGTCGTGACGGGACAGCAGCAATGGGGACTCCCTCCTTGCCGGCCTCACTGGGCCGCACCCGGCCTCACAGGACCGGTCATGCAAGAGATGGTCCCTAGCCTAGCATGCCGCGCGCTGGCGGCCGGCGCCTGGCGGCTGGCGGCTCAGCCGCGGCTTGGCTCAGCCGCGGTGCTGCATCGACCGCTGCAGCCGGTGCAGTCGACGGCGGACCCGCGTCCGGCGCGGCGCCCCGGCACCCGGCTGGTACAGCCACGCGAGCACGCCGCCGAGTGCCAGACCGGCCATCAGTGCGGCTGCGCCCAGGATCACCGCCGGGGTCATGGTCGGGAGCACCCAACGGGCCGGGCGGGCTGGCCTGCCGATGAAGCGCCCGACATCCGGCAACTCCAGGTGATCGAGCTCGCGCCTCAGGTCACTGGCGCTGGGCAGGTCGATGCGCCCGAGCTCACGCCGGACATCCTCGGCACTGGGCAGGTCGATGCGCCCGAGCTCCCGCCGGACATCTCGGGCACTGGGCAGGTCGATGCGCCCGAGCTCCCGCCGGACATCCCCGGCGCTGGGCAGGTCGATGCGCCCGAGCTCATCCCGGAACTCGACCAGTCGCGAGGCGTCCAGGTCCCGCGACAGGTCGCGGACCGTGTCGCGCACGGACTCGGTATCAAGGTGGGGCAGCTTCAGCACAGCCATCGTCACGATCTCCTCACCCGCAAGTGCAGCCTGGGCCGGCCGGGCATCCCGTAGTGCTCATGGTGCCACCGATGGACCGGATACATCCGGCGAGGCCACCGCAGCGCGGAACAGGCGCCGCACCGTATCGGCCATCAGGTCGGCCCATCCGGCATATTGCTTGCCTGATGGATGCAGCTTGTCCGCGGCAAGCAGAGAGGGGTCGAGCGTCACCCGGTCGCTGATGGGCGCGATGTCGACCACCGTGATGCCCCTCGCGGCCGCGGCAGTCTTCAGGATGGTGTTGAACTCAGCGATGAGGGCCCGCTGGGAATACGGGTCGGGGATCCGATCCTGGCCGCCCGGCGTGAGCGTGAAGTCGGGCGTGGTGAGCACCACGATCCGGTCGGGTGGCACGCCCGAGCCGAGCACCGCGTCGAGGATGCGCGCGACATTGGCTGCGTAGGCGGTGGCCCGGGTACGGAAGTACACGTCATTGGCACCGACCTGCACGGTCACGAAATCCGGCCGCAGGCTCGCCAGCCGCGGCAACTGGTCCTGGATGAGGTCGGTGGTGAGCGTGCTCAGGCTGGCCAGGTTGGCGACCAGGTCCAGGTCCAGCTCCGGTCGCAGGATGCGCACCAACTGGTTCGGCCATCGGTCGGACTGCTGCACACCATCCCCATAGGTGTACGTGTCGCCGATGGCCACGTACCGGAGCGCATCGGGACCCGCGGTCGGCGCCACGGGGCCGACGAGGCCCGTGGGCAGCGCATCCGGTGTGGCGAGCGGCTGGCTGGAGGCCGCGCAGCCGGCAAGGAGCACGAGGCTCACGAGGACGGCCATGGGGCGGGCCGGGCGCATATTGGTGCGACCCGCGCGGTCGGTGCGTGCGAAGGGTGATCGATGCGGCACTCGGGCGAGGATACCGCCGGATGGCGCCCGGGCAGGCCGGCGACCCCTGCCAGGCCTCGCCGCGACCCCTGCTTGCGAAGCGAAGGTATGCTCGATGCACGCGCGGGCTGGACGCTCCAGCACGCACCGGATCATCGGAGGTCCCATGGCTCGGTCGATGTGGCGGGGTGCCATCCAGTTCGGGCTGGTCACCATCCCCGTGCGCCTGTACCTGGCGACCGAATCACG
>JBBSOS010000042.1:0-11468 GCA_038259505.1 Candidatus Limnocylindrales bacterium
AGGGGACCCTGGCGCCTCGGGTCGCGGCGGAGGGCTCCGCCCACCACCCGGGCCTCGCCCCCAAGGGGGCGGCGGTCCCGGCCCGCGGCGGACGAGCGCGGGCGCTGCCACTGGTGGCGGGCCGGGGCCCGCTGCTTCTGGCCATCGTCGCCGTGGTGGACCCGTCGAGCCTCACCGCTCACGGCATCGACGTGACAGTCGTGCTCGCGATGTCGTACCTCGCGTTCGTGCCCGGCGGCATCTCGCAGGTGCTCATCCTGTTGAGTACCCGGCTGGTCCCGGCACGCCGGACCGCGGCGTGGCTGCTGCTCACGCCGCTGACCTCCGCGCTGCTCGCGGCCACGCTCCTGGGCGAGACGGCGACACCCCGAGAGCTGCTCGGTGGTGGTCTCGTCGTGGTGGGCATCCTGGGTGCGAGCGGTGCTGTCGATGGTCTCCTCCGCACCATCACCCGACGCGGCCCGGCGACAACCTGAGTCGGAAGCTCGGCAGCGTGGATCGGTAGGTCACCGTGGCCGACAGGGATGTCCTGCGCGCGATGCCCTCACGGCGGCCGTGCTGGGCGGTACCCGCCGAGACGGTGGTCGACTACCTGACGTCCTCCCTTGCGACCCTGCTCGTGGTGGCGAACGCCATCCTGCTGAGCGCGCTGTTCCTCGCGCTCACGTACGCCAGCTTCCGGATGGCGGAACGGATCTCGAGCGCCCTGGGCGTCACGGGCCGCGCCGTGAGCGCCCGCATGCTGGGCATCATCCTCGCAGCGCTCGCCGTGGAATTCATGATCGATGGGTCCTTGTGCTGGCTCGGGCGTGAAGCCAGCCACGCGCTGTTGGCGGGGACGACGGGGTCAGGCGAGCATCCGGGTCTCGGCTCGCGGCAGCGCATCCCACCAGTGGCCGTACCGTTTGTACACGAGGGGATCGCGGTCGGCCAGGAATGCGACGAGCGCCCGCGCCTCGGACTCGAGTCCCTCCCAGGTCGCAGCGGAGAGCCGGTGGAACGCCGCCACCTCGATGCCACCCGCGGCCGCTCGCCAGAGCCCCGCCACGGAGCCGTCGACCAGTACGCTGGCCAGCACATCACCATTCTGACGAATGACGATGCGCCGATACTCGGGCGGGATGATCCGGCTCCGGTCCGCGTACGCAAGCAGGGTGCTGTCCCACATCGGCAGCAACCGGGGCGGCGCGAGGACGTCCTCCGCGGGCATCGGGGCGCCCGATACGTCGAACAGGACCGAGCCGTCGTGGCCCACCAGGCGGACGACATTTCCGTCGAACGTCTCGAGCGTCTCCAGGGCAGCGCGCACCACCGGCCGCCGCAGCAGCGTGAACTGGGCGACGTCCTGGACGTTCGCCGGCCCGAATCCCTCCAGATATCGCTTGACCAGCCATCGCACGGAGGCCTCGGCCCGATCTGACGGCAGGGTCGTCCGAGCGGCGACGAATGACGAGCGACCGCTGAACGACCACGGTCCACCGGTCGGGGCGTGGACCAGCGGGGCGAAGGTCCGCAGCGCCCACCACGCGCGCGTCTGGCCCTGTCCGACCCGCGCCTGCATGATCTCCTCGATCTGGGCACCCGTCAGCGGCCGATCCAGCGATGCCAGCAGATGCGGCATCAGCGCGTCGGCCTCGGGAATCGTCAGACCGCTGGTCCTGAAGCGTGCGTCGTGGAGTCGCGAGGCCCGCAGGCTGCCAAGCATGGCTGCGTGGAAGGCCGGATAGTCGTCGCCGTGGACCGCGTGCAACGTGATCCGCATCAGCGACGCCTTGACGATCGCCTGCTCCGCGAAGGCGTCCGCGAGCGACGATGGCTCGAAGCCCTCGACCCGGTTCCACAGGCCGAGATAGGGCGAGGCGGCCGACTGCGCCTGCAGTGCCACGACACGTCGAACCGCCTCCACGGCGTCCAGCGGCTCCCGGCGCAGCAGCAGCTGCCGACCGAGCGTCGCCCGATTCAACTGGCGAGCGGTCAGTCGCATGCCTCCATCATCGCTGACCGGCTGGGAGCTACGGGCTCGGGTCGACCATGCGCGAACCGCGCCCAGGGCCCGCGCAGCACCCATGATCTGTCGACTGGCAGGGCTGGACACCGGGGGTACGATGGCGATGGTCCTGTGTGATCCCCAGATCCGCAGGGACTGGTCCGAACTGCCGTGAGCACGAGGATCGAGGGCTCGGAGCGGGCACGTTCTGGGCGTGCTCGCTCGCCCTCTCGAGTCGGGCGCAGACATCGACAGAGAGCGCCGACCTCCTGAAGGAGCGCCGACGATCTGGTGGCGACGGACCTATCCTCCGTCCGGGGCGGCCGCCCGGCCGGCCCTTGGTCATCCCGGCGATCGCGGCGGCATCCAGACTGGTACGCTCGGCCCATGCGCATGATGAGCCAGGAGGAGCAGGCCTGGGTGGAACAGACGGCGAAGCGGTTCGATGCGGTCATGTTCTGGACCGTCGGCCGATACGGCGCGCAGCCACTGCTGCTGCCCCGTCGCCTGTGGGCCCCCCGACGCAAGCCGCGAGCCAGCCAGCAGCGGAGCGCCTGACCCTCAGCTCGGGGCGGCGATGTCCCGGCGCGGGAAGACGACCCAGGAATAGCCCAGCGCCAGCACCAGCACCCCGGCCAGCAGCCCCACATCGGTCCAGCGCACGCTCCCCGCAAGGAGTTCCTTGGTCCGGACGTAGTGGAACAGCGAGAAGTCGGAGATCCAGGCCGCATCGGGCCAGATCGATCCGATGACCTCCAGCAGATAGCTCACGAGCACGATGACCAGGGTCAGGCCCAGGGCGGGCATGACCCGGTCGAACGAGACCGAGGCGGCGAAGCCGATGGCCATGAACGCGAGCGCCAGCAGCAGGCCCATCGCCCAGACGATCGGCACCCGGGCCACGTCGAGCTCCCCGAGGACCCCGGTGAGGCTCGCGGACACGACGCTCGCGGCCAGTTGCACCGCGACGAGCAGTGCGAGGATCAGGGCTCCGACCAGGAACAGCACACTGAACAGTGCATGCCGCGAGATCGGGCGCGCCAGGACCACCTCCAGGGTGCCTCGCTGTCGCTCGCCGACGATGGACATGATGGGCAGGCCCACCACGATGACCCCCAGCACCGCGATGGCGATGGGATGGATGAAGCCCAGCGCGATGACCCCTGCGAGGCTGAACAGGTCCCCACCACCGAAGCTCGCGAACTGTTCCAGCAACGGGTTGTTGCTGCCGCGGATGAAGGAGCCGATGGTCTTGCCGAAGCTGGCATAGATGAGCGGCAGCACCGCACCCCACAGGAGCAGCACCAGCACGCACGCGATGATGCGCACTCGGTTCGACCGGAACGCCTGCCGGAACAGGGCGCCGATCACCGCGCCGGCTCCATGTCGCGGCCGTAGTACTCCAGGAAGACTTCCTCGAGGCGGGCGGGCTCGATGGTCAGGTCCCGGACCCGGCAACCCTGCAGCGCCGCCAGGAACGGCGCCACGTCACCCTCCAGCTCGCAGCGCAGCACGCCGTCCCGGACGCGCACGTCCGTGATGCCCGGCACACTGGCGAGGTCCGGCAGCGCACCGTCGGCACGCACCTCGACATGTCGCCGTCGTCGTGCGACCAGCGCCTCGATCCCCGACAGCGCCACGAGTCGTCCGGACCGGATGATGGCCACCCGGTCACACACCTCCTCCACCTCGGAGAGCAGATGGGACGAGAAGAAGATCGTCCGGCCCGCCCGTCGCCGCTCCTCGAGGAGCGTCAGGAAGGCACGTTGCATGAGCGGATCCAGTCCCTCGGTCGGCTCATCGAGGATGGCCAGCTCCGGGTCGTGCTGGAATGCCTGGATGATGCCGATCTTCTGGCGCATCCCCCGCGAGTAGTCACGGACCGGGCGCCGCAGGTCCGCGACGGACAGCTCCAGACGCTCGATGAGCTCCGCGCGCAGCACCGGAGGTCGATCGTACAGCCGCGCGAGGTACTCGAGCAGCGACGACCCGGTCATGGAGTCATACAACGCGATGCCACCCGGCAGGTAGCCCACCCGGGCCCGGATGGCCAGCCCTTCGGTCGCCACGTCGCGACCCAGGATACGCGCGGTGCCCGAGGTCGGATGCAGGAAGCCGAGGAGGATCCGGATGGTCGTGCTCTTGCCCGCTCCGTTGGGTCCCAGGAACCCGAAGATCTCCCCCTGGTGCACATCGAGGTCGAGTGCCTCGAGCGCGCGGACGCCGTCTCCGCCGCGTGACAGGCGCGAACCGGTCGGGTAGCGCTTCCCAAGCCCACGGACCATGATCACGGCTTCGGCCGTGGCCGCATCCGCGGGTTCAGGCGTCGCATCAGCCGTGGCCGCATCAGCCATGGCCGGATCCGGCGGCGTCGCCATGGCCGGGGTCACCTGGGTCATGTTGCCCGGACCCCTAGAGGTCGTGGTCCCGACGCTCCACGAGTCGCCAGCCGATGGGCAGGATCCCGGCCGCGATGACCAGCTTGAGCGCCTCACCGGGCAGGAACGGCCACAGGCCGTACTGCAGCGTCTGGCGGAGGTCCAGCGAGGCCGCCATCGACAACCAGGTCATGCCCAGCGTGAAGACCACCACCAGCCCAAGGACCATCGCAGCGATCGATCCTCGCAGGCGGCGATCCCAGCCCAGCTCGGCGAGCCGACCGAGCAGTCCCGCAGCGAGCACGAACCCGATGAGATAGCCGCCGGTCGTGCCCAGCACGAGATGACCGTCCGCGAATGACGCGAAATGGCGGAAGCTCGACTCGTGGGTGCCCTGGCTGTTGAGGGCGAACACCGGCAGGCCGATGCAGCCCAGCAGGAGGTACAGCGTGGTCGCCGCGACGCCCCTGCGGAAGCCCAGCGTGGCACCCACCACCAGCGCGCTCAGCGTCTGGAGCGACACCGGCACGTACGGATTGGCAGGCACGTAGATGTCGCCGATCGCGAACGATGGCAGGTCGAACGAGATCCAGGCGCCGGCGATCATCACCGCGGTGCCCACGAGCACCATCAGCAGATTGCGTTGCCAGATCGCAGCGCGTTCGCCCAACCGGATGGGGACCAGGAAATCGCCGAGGGTCAGGCCGCGCTCGAAGGGCGGCACGCGGCTCAGACGGGTCGCGATCACGGGTTGATGCTACCAGCCCTCGCGGGCCGACATCGCGCCCATGTAGGCTGGGCGGTCGCCGCTCATGCCGTCGAGTCGTCGTGGAGTCGCTCGGTGAAGCCCAGGGACAGGATCCCCAGTTGGCGTTCGTGCAACTCGACCTCGAGGCGATGGTCGCCCGGGTCGAGCGCCCAGCCCGAGATCCAGAAGGTGACGACATCACCTCGACGGAAGTTCACCGGCGTACTCGGTGTCACATCGATCGCACGATAGACACTCGGGTCCCCGTCGCGGGTCGCGCTGATGTCGGCGAGTGGGACCTCCTGGCCATCGACCCGGATGGCGCCGATGGCGTCCAGCCAGCCATCACCGATGGTATTGCGCGCCTGGAGCGAGAAGCCGGTCGCGTGGTTGACGAGGCTGCCCGACACATAGAGCTGACGGACCAGGAAACCGGGGACTCGCATCGGCGACAGGGTACCCGATCGGGCCCGACGTCGGCGCGGTGGCCCTGCGCCAAGGCAAGCGGGCCCCGACCCGCACCCGGGAAATGACCCGGTGGAGGGGCGTCAGCCGCCGCAGGAGGGCACGGCCGGCTGACGCGCGTCGGCAGTCGGTGGTCAGATCCAGTCGGCCGGAGTCAGATCCAGTCGGCGCGACCGCCATCGCGGTGGGTGTCGCCGAACCCCAGGGTGGCTTCCGGGACCACCTGCGGATCGCCGTTGGCGAGGAACCCGCCCGTCTGGAGGAAGGCATCTGACGGCTGGCGCGTGCGCCGGCGGGAATGCGATCCACGCGCATCGCGGCCGATGGCGTCGATGCTCTCGGTGAGCGTCTGACAGCCTGGGATCGCGTGACACGCTCGGAGACGTCGTCGGCGTCGTCAGCCTGGGAAGTCACTCGCCGGGAAGGTGGGGTGGCCTACGGGGATTGAACCCGTAACCTCTGGAGCCACAATCCAGTGCTCTGCCGATTGAGCTAAGGCCACCGCGGCGACCACCGGCAGCGCGGCGCAGGCGCCTCGTCCGGGGACCCGCGGAGTGTACCCGATCCGCGTCGGAGGGTGCACGACATCAGCCCCCTGGGTGCCCGCTGACCTCCACCTCGACGTCCATGGCGGGTGCCGACGGCCAGCCGGACGTGCCCACGATGCGGTAGGGAAAGGACGCGATGAGCCCCGCACCGGCGCCGAGACGCAGGCGTAGTGCGTCGCCCACGGGGATGGACGCACGGGCGAGCAGGGTGGTCGTGTCACCCGTGACCGTGACCGTGTCCACGGTGACGGTGCCGTCGTCGACCGGGACGTGCACCCCGTGGAGCGTAGCGCTGACCGGGATGACCGGCACGTCCCGGAGGTCCGCGGCGGAGATGACGACCTTATCGATGTCGATGCCCGCATAGCGCACGTCCCGAAGAGCCACGGTGACGTCACCCAGTGATCCGGTCAGCGGATACGCCGCAGACCAATCCGAGATGGACGTCGTCCCACTCACGATGCCGAATCGACGGATGGCGTCTTCGATGCGCCAGGTTGGGTACGCCAGCCAGCCCGCGACCAGGGCGGTGATGAGGAGGGCGCCCAGCAACGCGACGACGATCCGGGCGCGCCATGGGCGTCGTGTGGGGGTGGCAGGTGTCACCGGCCAAGCGTAGAGGCATCACCGGCGGCTGCGACGATGGCAGGGCCTGGCGATGGCAGGGCCTGGCGATGGCAGGGCCGATCGTCCCTGCCCGTATGCCGTTCGGCACTGGAGCGCGACCGGTCCCGGGCGTACAGTCTGGACATCATACCGAGCACAGGAGGAGCTCCCATGAGCTCACGACGACAGGCCGCGGTCGGGATCGGGGTGGTAGCAACGCTGTTGCTGGTGCTGCTGGTCAATCCATGGTTCGAGGTCGACGGAACGGTCCGTGCCATCGTCACGGTCGCATTCTGGGTGCTGGCCATCGCGCTGGTGGCGGTCCTGTATCTGTCACGCGAGGAGACCGGCGCGTACGAGGTCTCCTTCCAGGGACCGGCCATCACGCGGTTCCTGTTCCACGATTCGCGGGCAGGGCTGGTGTGGCTGCCCATCCGGGTGTTCGTTGGCTTCGAGTGGCTCGAAGCGGGGCTCCACAAGCTCACGGGCACCGGCTGGATGGATGGCGGCGCCTCGCTCGCGGGGTACTGGAACCACGCGGTCGCGATCCCTGACGCGGGGCAGCCCGCGATCACCTTCGAGTGGTACCGCGACTTCATCAACCTGCTGCTGAGCAACCACGCAGAGAGCTGGTTCGCACCGCTGATCGTGGTGGGCGAGATCGCCGTCGGGCTCGGGCTCATCTTCGGGTGCCTCACGGGTGTCGCCGCGTTCTTCGGCGCCCTCATGAACATGTCGTTCCTGCTCGCCGGATCGGCATCCACCAACCCGGTCATGTTCACGCTCGCGATCGGGCTGGTGCTCGGTTGGCGCGTCGCAGGGTACTACGGTGTCGATCGCTGGCTGCTGCCGTACGCCGGGACCCCATGGGAACCAGGCTCGGCGGTCGGGGGCGTCGGACCGGATACGGCGCGGACCTGACCCTTCCCACAGCCGACGCACACGCCGCCGGTCATGTGACCGGCGGCGGTCCGTTGTCCGGGGCCAGCGCGGCGCCGGCGCTCGGACGATCGGTGCCGAGTCCCCGGATGAGCGGCTGCGACAGCAGCAGGAGGGACAGGACGGCCAGGGCGAGACCGAACACCACCTGCGTCGCGACCGCACCGAACTGCCCGGCCGCGGCCCCGGCCGCGATGTGCCCGATGGGGCCGAACCCGATGGCGAACGCCCAGATGCCCATCGCGGCGCCCCGCTCCGCATCGGTCGACGCACGCTGCATGAGCGACTGCGACAAGGAGTCCGCGCTCGCGGCCGCGGCACCCACCAGCAGCAGCGGCAGGAGCGCGACCAGGAAGTCAGGGCTGATGGCGAACAAGACGAGGGCGACACCGAATGCGGCATCGAGGACCATGAGCGCGGTGCCCCGGGTCACCCGGAGGCCCATGCCGATGATGAGGACCAGGCCAGCGACCCCGCCGAAGCTACGGACCGCGTTCATCGTGCCGTAGGCGTCCGGACCGCCAGCGAACACGTCGCGCGCGAAGACCGGTAGCAGGGTGATGGATGAGAATCCCAGGATCTCGACCATGACCACGGTCAAGAACAGCAAGGCGAGCAACCGATGCCGCCGAAGCAGCGTGAGCGAGACGCGCAGGCCGGCGGCGGCCGGCCGTGGCCCCGCCGTGGTGCGTCGCCGGTGACCCCGACTGAGACCGAGCAGGACGGCACTCGAGACCATGCTCAGGCTGAGCAGGCACAGCGCCACCACCAGGCCGTACCGGCCCAGGACGTAGCCGCCCGCCAGGCTGCCCACGATGCTCATGGCCTGCCCCAGCAGGTTGGCCATCGCGATACCGCTCGTGGCCAGCAGTGGACCCACCAGGTCGAAGGCATAGGTCGTGGCCGCCGCGATCCGGCCGGCGTCGAGGATGCCCAGCAGGAATGAGCCACCCAGCAGGACCCACAGCGGCAGATTGCCCTCGGACCATGCCACGAGGGCCATGAGCGATGCGACGATCGCGCCACCGATGCTGACGGCGATGATCAGGGAACGCCGATCCACCCGGTCGGCAAGGACCCCAGCGGGGATACCGAACAGGAGCAGGGCGACGAAGCGGACCGCGAAGATGGCACCCACCGCGAGCGGGTCGGTGGTCACGACCAGGGTGACCCAGGCGAGCACGACGCTGCTGAGCGCGAAACCCAGCGCCGACATGGCGAATGCCGCCGCGAAGGGCGGGTAGCCCGGGCATCGGAACGGAGCGCGCCAGCCGCTGGGTCGTTGGGCCATCACCTTTGAGCCTACGGCAGCCGCGACCGGATCACTGGACGCGTCACCGCTTCACATGCGATCCTCACGTTCGGGCGTCATCGTTCGCCGAATGGCACATCAGGATCCCCCCATGCGACTCGCGGGGCAGCACCGACAGCTGCCCCTGCCGCGGTCCTGGACGATCACACCCCGCGATATCCTCATCGTGCTCGCCGCCAATGCCGCCCTCGTGGTGGGCATGTGGTGGCGCCACGGCGGCCTCGACCAGTTCGACACTCCGGCGGGCATCTTCACCGGCCTCGGCCAGGTCACCGCGCTCGTGGGCACCTACATCGCCCTCGTCCAGTTGGTCCTGATGTCCCGAAGCCCGTGGCTCGACCGTGTCGTCGGCGGCGACCGCCTCCTGGTCTGGCACCGCTGGGCCGGCTTCACGTGCCTGTGGCTGCTGGTCGGCCATGCCCTGCTGACGACGGTGGGATTCGGGCTGGGCGACGGGAGTGGTGTCATCAACGAGATCGGCACCCTCCTGCTCGACTACCCGTGGGTGCTCATGGCCACAGTGGGCCTGGTGCTGCTCATCGGAGTCGCGGTATCGTCCATCCGCGCCGCCCGACGCCGGCTGTCATACGAGACCTGGTACGGCATCCACCTCTACGCATACCTCGCCATCGCGCTCGCCTTCCTGCACGAGGTCGCGGTCGGCACCGACTTCGTGGGTGACCAGGTCGCCCTGGGCTACTGGGTCGGCCTGTACGTGGTGACCGTCTCCCTGGTGCTCATCTTCCGGGTCGTCCAGCCGATGCGGTTCTCGCTCCGCCACCGGCTGCGCGTGGACCAGGTCGTGCAGGAGGCGCCGGGCGTGGTGTCCATCCACCTCACCGGCCGACACATGGATCAAATCGCCATCCGGGCCGGCCAGTACCTCCAGATCCGCTTCCTGTCGGGCGGCGGCTGGTGGCGCCACCATCCGTTCTCCATCTCCGCCGCGCCAGATGGCCAGTCCCTGCGCATCACGGTCAAGGACCTGGGTGACGACACGGCTCGGCTGGCGACCCTGCGACCCGGCACATGTGTCTTCGCCGAGGGACCCTACGGCGCCTTCACCCGGGAGCGGATGCGCCGAAGCAAGGCGCTGTTCATCGCCGGTGGCATCGGCATCTCGCCCCTGCGGGCGATGATGGAGGAGCGCCAGCCCGGCCGGGGTGACGTGACCCTGCTCTACCGCGCCAGCGGCTGGGACGACGTGGTGTTCGCCCAGGAACTCGAGGCGCTCGGCCGGCGACCGGGCACGACCGTCCGGTTCCTGGTCGGCCGCCGCGGGACAGCCGAGATGCCCGTCGATCCGCTCGACGCGCACTGGCTCCGGCACCTGGTTCCCGACATCCGGGAACGCGACGTCTTCTACTGCGGCTCCGGGTCCTTCATGGACCGCGTCGCCGCCAGTCTCCGCACACTCCAGGTACCACGAGGGCAGATCCATGCAGAACGATTCTCCTAGTTCGCAGCGCCATGGCGAGCCGGGTCGGATCCCCAGGCGCGGAGCCGCCGCCGTCATCGGCACCGCCGCCGGCCTTGCCTTGCTGCTCGGCTTCAGGACGCCCGACTCGCTGCCCCTCTCGGGTGTCGACGTGGGCGGCCTGGGCGGTCCCGACCCGACCGCGGGCGAGCCGCCCCGCCAGGTCGCCATCGCGCTGGGCCCGACGTCTACCGCGGTCGCCCCTCCGACCAACGCGGCCACCGCATCGGCCGCGCCCGCAAACGCTGGTAGCGCAGCGACGACGCCGACCACCACGCCGACCGCGACACCCGAGGCGACCCCCGAGGCGACGCCCACCGCCAAGCCGACCAGCAGTACCCAGGTCGTCGACGGCAAGACCGTCAGCACGCGGTACGGTCCCGTCCAGGTGGAGCTGACCATCAAGGACGGCAAGATCACCGATGCCCAGGCGCTCGAGCTGCCCACCGACCGCCAGTATTCGGCCGAGATCAGCAACTACGTCGCGCCGTATCTGCGCAAGATGGTGCTCCAGGCGCAGAGCGCGAACATCGACATCATCTCGGGCGCCACGTACACCAGTACCGGCTACGCGAGGTCGGTCCAAGCCGCGCTGAACAGCGCACGATGAATGCCATCCCCGGCCACCGACCCGACGTGCTGCACGTGATGGGTACCGTGGTGACCGTCGATATCCGGGATAACAGCCGGACGGCAGAGCTGGTGGAGCGCGTCTTTGACTGGTTCCGTGAGGTCGATGCGCGGTTCAGCGCCTGGAAGCCTGACAGCGAGGTCTCTCGATACGCACACGGCAACATCGACGAGGCCCAGCTCAGCTCTGACCTTCGGGAGATCCTGGCCACCTGCGAACAGGTCCGACTGCGCACCGGTGGAGCGTTCGACATCCGACGCCACCGGCCGGATGGCCGGCCAGACCCCACCGGGCTGGTCAAAGGCTGGTCGGTCGACCGCGCCGTGGCCATGCTGGAGGCCGCCGGTGCGACGGACTTCAGCGTCAACGCGGCGACG
>JBBSOS010000043.1:0-11467 GCA_038259505.1 Candidatus Limnocylindrales bacterium
CAGGTTCACCAGGCGGAGGGACGCGCCTGCGGACGACGCGCCTGCGGACGAAGCGCCTGCGGCCGGCGGCGACGCCGCGTCATCGATGATCATCGCCGAAGCGTCACCGCGGACAGCGACGGTTCGCAGGCCCGCGTCGCCGAACTCAACGAGCGCCGTGGCCAGCGCGGGGGTCCGCACCGGGTCGGCCCCATCCGCGAACAGGTCCACGTGATGCGTCCCCGCGGGGACCGGGACAGATCGGGATATCGCGCCCGAGGGCATGTCCGCGAGATCGGCGAGCGGCAGCCCGTCGAGGTACACGTCGGCAAGGGGCGCCACCGTCGACGGCAGCACGACCCGCAGCTTCGGCCCGTCCACGGTCGGGTCGGCCGTTTGCGCAGCGACACCCCCGGGCACGAGCGCCGAGCAGACAGCCAGGACCAGCAGCGCTGGATGGATCCCACGGATCACGTCGACTCCTACATCCCGATGGGGTGCCACACCGTCTTGATCTCCAGGAATGCCGCGATCCACTCCGGTCGCTGGGCGCGTGCGTCATCGAGCCAGTCGAAGTCGTCCGCACCCGCGCGCGGGGGTCGGGCAACGCGTTTCATGTTCTCGACGGCGGCCTGTTCCAGCATCACCCGCAGGTCGGCGGGCACGCCGAACGCATCGATGGCGTTGACGTCCATGTGGCCGGCGAGCCAGGGCACGAGCTCGGCGCGCCGTCCCGAGATGATGTTGATGACCCCAGCCGGCACATCGCTCGTGGCCAGGATCTCGGCCAGCGTGATGGCGGGCAGGGGCCGCGTCTCGGAGGTGAGCACGACCGCGGTGTTGCCGCCCACGACGACCGGGGCGACCCGGGACACCAACCCCAGCAGCGACGATGACTCCGGCGCGACGATGCCCACGACACCGGTCGGCTCCGGGATGCTGAAGTCGAAATAGCTCGCGCCCACCGGGTTGACGGTGCCCAGCACTTGGCTCAGCTTGTCGGCCCAGCCCGCGTACCAGACCAGCCGGTCGATGGACCGGTCGACCTGCTCATCAGCCTGGCGCTCGTCGATCCCCTCCGTCCGGCCGACCTCGTCCGCTGCCTGGTCCCGGCGCCCCTCCAGGAGCTCGGCCACCCGGTACAGCACCTGGCCCCGGTTCATGGCGGTCTTGCCGGCCCAGCCGGTCGCGGCACCGCGCGCGGCGCGCACCGCATCCCGGACATCCTTGCGCGAACCGCGGACCGCATTCGCGAGCGGCGCACCATCCGGGGTCCGGACGACGTATGAGCGGCCCGACTCGGAGCGCGGGAACTGGCCTCCGATGTACAGCTTGTAGGTCTTGCGGACATCGATGCGCGTCGAGGACGCGCGCGCGTTGTTCACCCGGTGGCCCACGTCATCGCCACGGCGTCCCCTCCACGCTCGCCGCGAGATCGGCGAGCGCCCGCACCCACGCGCTTCGCATCGCCTCGCGATAGTCATCGCCGTGGGATCCATGCACCTCGAAGCCTTCATGGACCAGTTTCACGAAGGTGCCTCCCTCCATGTCGGGCGAACAACCGATGTCGACCTCGGTCGCCTGCCGGGAATCCGGTAGGGGTGTGCGGTCTGCGCCGATCTGCCAACTGAAGCGCACCCGCATCGGAGGGTCCCACGTGATGACGCGCCCCCAATCACAGCGAAAGCCCCCTGGACCGACCTCGTAGCAGTGCCCATTCAACCACGGCTCCATGGCGATGCCGACAAGCGAGCCGCCTGACCAGCTGAACTCACGTGGCCACCATGTGTCCAGGCCATGGGCCAGGGCCATGAATACCCGGTCTGGTGCGGCGGCAATGTGCTGCCGGACCCGGAGTTCGAGACCAGCATCGTTTCCCGCATCGTCACTCACGCGTCGGTGTCCAGGTACGCCAGCAGTCCGTGGAGGCCGCCCTCTCGACCGAAGCCGGATTCCTTGTAGCCACCGAATGGGCTGGTCGGATCGAATCGATTGAAGGTGTTCGCCCACACCACACCCGCCTTGAGACGGCCGGCCATCGCCAGGATCCGGCTGCCCTTCTCGGTCCATACCCCTGCGGATAGTCCGTATGGCGTGTTGTTGGCCTTCTCGATGGCTTCCTCGGGCGTCCGGAAGGTGATGACCGACAGGACCGGCCCGAAGATCTCCTCCCGCGCGATCCGGCTCGACTGGGAGACGTTGGTGAACAACGTCGGCCGCACGAAGTAGCCGCGCGCGGGCAGCTCGCAGGCGGGCTGGTACATCTCGCCGCCCTCCGCGATGCCGGCCTCGATGAGCTCCTCGATGCGCGCCAGTTGGGCGGCGTTGTTGATGGCACCCACATCGGTGTTCTTGTCCATCGGGTCTCCGACCCTGAGCGTGGACAGGCGTTGCTTGAGCCGGTCGATGAACGAGTCGGCGATGGATTCCTGGACCAGCAGCCGGCTGCCGGCGCAGCAGACCTCGCCCTGGTTGAAGAAGATGCTGTTCACGACACCCTCGATGGCCTGGTCGAAGGGCGCGTCGTCGAACACGATGTTGGCGGCCTTCCCGCCCAGCTCCAGGGTGAGCGCCTTGCCCGAGCCGGCGATGGCCCGCCCGATCTCCTTGCCCACGACCGTCGATCCGGTGAATGCGACCTTGTCCACGCCGGGGTGCGAGACGAGCGCGAGGCCGATCTCACCGGGCCCCGTGATGATGTTGACCACGCCCGGTGGCACATCCGCCTGGCGGCACACATCCGCGAACAGGAGCGCCGACAGGGGTGTCGCGGAGGCCGGCTTGAGGACCACGGTATTGCCCGCCGCGAGGGCCGGCGCGATCTTCCAGGCGAGCATCAGCAGCGGGAAGTTCCAGGGGATGACCTGTGCCGCGACACCGAGCGGTCGGGGGTCGCGGTTGGCGGCGGCGTACTCGAGCTTGTCCGCCCAGCCCGCGTAGTACCAGAAGTGGGCGGCCGCGAGCGGCACATCCACGTCGCGGGACTCCTTGATGGGCTTGCCGCCATCGAGCGTCTCGAGGACCGCGAACTCCCGACTGCGTTCCTGGAGGATGCGCGCGATGCGGTACAGGTACTTGGCTCGCTCGCGGCCGGGCATCGGGCCCCAGGTCGTCTCGAAGGCACGTCGCGCGGCCGATACGGCCCGATCGACATCCTGCGTATCGGCGATGGCGATCTCGGCGAGCGGTTCCTCGGTCGCCGGATCGATGGTCGTGAACCTGGCGCCACCATGCGGCTCGACCTCGGTGCCACCGATGAACAGCCCGTACCGCTCGGCGATGGTCACGACATCCCGCGACTCCGGTGCCGGCGCGTACTCCCAGGGGATCGCCTGCCCACTGCCGAGGCCCCACGTGGAGGGGGCCGGCGTCCCTCGACCGACATCGGACGAGCGCCCGGGCGAGCGGATCACGGCGCGGGAGCGGCTGGTGTGTTGACCGGGGGTCGTGCGGCGAGCCACATCGGAGAGCCTACCATCCGTGTCCTCCGGGCCCGGGAGCTCCTCCAGCGTCCGGGCTACCCGCCGGGACCGCGGCGAAAGACCTGCAGCTTGACGGCGCTGGGCATGTGCCATTCCTGGCTGTACATCACCCGCTTGCCATGGACGTCGAAGTCGACCTGGTCGATACGCTGCAGGAGCGTGCCGGGCGCGCAGCCGAGGATGCGCGAGCACCAGGCGTCCGCGATGGCGGGTGCCAGGACCGCCTCACCGTGGTGGACCGGATGGCCGAGCGTGCCGAGCAGCTCGTACATGGACCGCTGCAGGTGCTCCCGGCCGAGATCCCCGATCGACGGCGCGACATGGTCGATGGACACGATGACCGGCACGCCATCCGCCGTGCGGACGCGTTCCAGACGGACCACCCGCGCGCCTCGCTCGAGTGCCAGTCGATCGGCCACGACCCGGGTCGCGGGCACGTGCCGGGCGCTGAGGCACCGGGCGCCGGGCGTCCGTCCGCTCGCAGCGATGAGTTGCATGTAGCTGAAGTTCACGTCCAGCGAGTGGGCGAGCGGTGGTCGGGGTGCGACGTGGGTACCCACGCCGTGGACACGCACCACGAAGCCCTCCTCGACCAGCACCCGGACCGCCTCGCGGACCGTCACCCGGCTGACCAGGAACCGGTCGCACAGCTCCGATTCGTTCGGCAGCCGGGCGCCCGCCGGGAACTCGCCCGACGTGATCGCGGCTCGCAGGCCATCCCGCACGAGGTCGGTCAGTAGCAGCCGACGCGAACGTGGCCGGGCGACCATCACGACGGCGTCTCGAGGGTCGGCCGGCGGGCGCGGCGGGTGCCCACGAGCCAGGCCGCCACGAGGGTCACCACGGTCACGCACAGGAGCACCGTCGCGATCGCGTTCACGACTGGTGTCACGCCCCGGCGGATCTGAGCGAACAGGAAGATGGGCAGCGTCTGGTCCTGGCCGGACGTGAAGAAGGCCACGATGAAGTCATCGAAGCTGAACGTGAAGGCCAGGAGGAAGCCCGCGATGATGGCCGGCAGCAGTTGCGGCAACGTGACCTGGCGGAAGGTGCGCCAGGGCGTCGCGTACAGGTCCGATGAGGCCTCGACGAGCGACGCATCCATGCCCGCCATCCGGGTCCGGACCAGGACATTGACGACCGCCGTCGTGAACACGGTCTGGGCGGCGATGATGGTCAGCGAGCCTAGGCCGAGCCGCGGTGGCTCACCCGGCCAGAAGGTGCTGAGAATGGGATTGACCAGGTCGAACACGGTGACCATGAGGATGAGCGTGGAGATGCCGATGACGATCCCCGGCACGATGATGGCGATGTACGTCAGTTGCTCGAACATGCGGCGCACCGACGGCCGCGCGGACGCCATCGCGAGGGCCGAGCTCGTGCCCAGGATCGTGGCCAGGGTCGCAGACGTCACGGCGATGGTCGCGCTGGTGCGCAGGGCGCGGAGCACGAACTGGTCCGTCCAGGCCTCGCCGTACCAGCGGAACGAGAGACCCGTCATCTCCGCGACGTGGCGGCCCTCATTGAAACTGAACAGGACGACGACCGCGATGGGCGCGAACAGGAACACGTACACCAGTGCCGCGTAGCCGCCCAGCAGCCGGCCGGATATCCGTTCCAGCCTCACAGCAGGATCGCGTCGGGCCGTGACCTGGTCAACCGGCGCGTCAGCCGGTCATAGACCAGCACCACGAGCAGCATGATGGCCACGAACGCCGACCCGACGGCCGCACCGAACGGCCAGTTCCGGGACTGCAGGAACAGGTCTGCCAGGGCGTTGCCCAGGAAGTAGGTCTTGCCGCCACCGAGCAGCACCGGGATGAGGTACTCACCCATGGCCGGGATGAACACCAGGAAGCAGCCCGCGACGACGCCCGGCATCGATAACGGCAAGGTGATCTGGCGGAACGTCGCGATGGGCCCGGCGCCAAGGTCCCGGGAGCCCTCGAGCAGCGACTTGTCCATCCGCTCCAGGCTGACGTAGAGGGGCAGCACCATGAGCGGGAGGTAGTTGTAGACAATGCCCAGGATGATCGCGAACGGGGTGTTCAGCAGTTGCACCCGGTCACCGAACCCGAGGGCCTCCGCGATACGCGGGATGCCATTGCTGCCCAGCAGGAACATCCAGGCGTAGGTCCGGATGAGGAAGCTGGTCCAGAGCGGGATGATGACGAGCGCCAGCAGGATGGTCTTGCGAGAGCCCGCCCGCATCGCCAGGAAGTAGGCGAGCGGGTAGGCCACGACCAGGCACGCCGCGGTGCCCAGCGCTCCGAACCAGATGGTGTTGAGGAACGGCGTCAGGCGGGTGCCGATGTCCTGGTACTGGCCGAGCGTGAAGGCCGCCTGGTAGCCGCCGTTCGGCGACCGGACGCCGAACGAGAACACGAACAGGACCGCGAGCGGCGCGACAAGGAACGCCAGGTACCACAGGCCCGTGGGCAGGAGGAGCAGCGAGCGAGCGCTCCGTCCTCGCACCGGGCGTCCCTCGAACGTCGCGTGGCGGCTCAGGAAGACTTGATGCGGGCCCAGGTCTCCGCGCGAAGCGGGCTGTTGTAGACCTCGGCGGTCGCGAATGTGAGCTTCTGCAGCAGGTCCGCAGGCGGGTAGATGACCGGATTGTTGGCCACGTCAGGGGACAGCAGCGGCAGCACCGCGGGGTTGGCGTGAGGGAACAGGCAGAACTCGGTGTCGATGGCGCTCATCTGGGGCTGCAGGATGAAGTCCAGGTAGGCATATGCGGCATCGCGGTGGGGCGCGTCCGCGGCGATGGACCAGGAGTCCACCCACAGCTCGCCACCATCACTGGGCACCACGTACGCAGCGGAGTCGGGATTGTCACGCACGACCTGCACGCCGTCGCCGGTCCAGGCGATGGTCTGCCATGAGTCGTAGTTCCGCAACGGAGGCTGCACGTCACTCGTGATCGCGTACAGCTGCGGCTTGAGGCCCACGAGCATCTGCTCGACCGCAGCCAGCTCCGTGGGATCGATGGTGTTGAAGCCATAGCCCATGGACACGGCGGCCGAGCCCAGGGATGAGATCTGGTGGTCCACGATGACCGTCTTGCCGCCGGCCGCGCCGCCGGCCATCTCGAAGAACTCCTTCCAACTGGTCGGTGGCGGGTCCATCTTGTCCGTCCGGTAGGCGATCCCGGTCGTGCCCCAGTTCTTGGGGATCGTGAACGTGTTCGCCGGATCGAACTCCTGGTCGACGAACAGCGGATCCCAGGTGCTCAGGTCGACACCCGGCAGCTTGCTGTAGTCGAGGGGCTCGATGAGCCCATCCGCTGTCCAGCCCTGGACCGCGTAGTTGCTGGGCACGACCACGTCGATGCCCGAGTTGCCGGCGCGCAGCTTGGCCTCCATCTCCTCCGTCGAGCCGTAGACCGTCATGTTGATGGCGACCCCGGTGGCGTCGGTGAACTGCTGCAGCGTGTCGGGACTGTGATAGTTGGGCCACGTGGCGAGGTTCAGCGTGTCACCGAGCGCGACCTGGGTCGCGGCCGGCGACTGCGCCCGGATCGGTCCGGCGCCGGCGAGCATCGCCATCCCCACCGTGCTGCCCGAGACGATCAGGAACCGGCGCCGATCGATCTGATGACGGAGCAGCCCGCGGATGCCCCCATCGTCCGGTTCGTTGAAGAGAGCCTGGACCTTGTTCCCGCCTTCGGGGATGTGCCTGTCTGACATCGAATGCAACCTCCTCAGTGTCTGATACCAGCGACCTGTCGCTCCACCACGATCCGAGCTGACTCGCGTGTCCAGCCGATCACCCCCTCCTCTCCGGGCGCCGGGAGGGGCGCCGCGGCCGCGGCTCCGGTGTTGCCCGCGGTGATGAGCACCGTGCCCAGTTGTGCCGCGTCCACGATGTGCTCGACCCGATCGCCGAGGAAGACGGTGCGCACCAGGCGTCCCCCGAAGCGAGGCTCGGTCATGCCTGACGACCCAGGGCCATCGGCCGCGTCGGCCGCGTCGGCCGAGTCGATCGCGTCCGTCACGCCGATCCTTTCGGTCCTGTCCGTCGCGCCGGTCATCCAGACCCGTTCGGGGCGTACCGCCACCAAGACCGGCGCACCCACCGGCGCCGGGCCCGGCGGTACCGGGCAACTGACGTGACGGCCGCGCTCGAGGCGCACCACGCAATCCGGGCCGTTCGTCTCCACGGCACCCGGGAACAGGTTCATCCGGCCGATGAAGGTGGCCACCCACGGGTCCACGGGATGTTCGTAGATCATCTCTGGTGGACCATCCTGGAGGATCCTGCCGTCGCGCATGACCGCGACCCGGTCGGCCATCGAGAAGGCCTCGTCCTGATCGTGCGTGACGAAGATGAACGTGATACCCACCTGCTCCTGGAGCTGCTTGAGCTCCAACTGCATCTCCCGCCGGAGCTTCAGGTCCAGGGCACCGAGTGGCTCGTCGAGGAGGAGCACCGTCGGCCGGTTGATGAGCGCGCGTGCCAGCGCCACCCGTTGCTGCTGGCCGCCACTCAACTCCCACGCGCGACGCCGCTCGTACCCCGTCAGGCGGACGAGCTCCAGCGTCTCGGCGATCATCCGTTGCTGTTCCTGGCGGTCAGGTGACGGTTTGCGCTGCCGCAGCCCATAGCCCACGTTGCGCGCGACGTCCATGTGGGGGAACAGGGCGTAGTGCTGGAAGACCGTGTTGACCGATCGCCGATACGGCGGCACATCGGCCACCGGCAGGCCGTCGAGCAGGATGTCGCCCGATGTCGGGACCTCGAACCCGGCGATCATCCGCAACAGCGTGGTCTTGCCGCACCCCGATGGGCCCAGGAGCGCGAAGAACGTGCCGGGTTCCAGCCGGAACGAGACGCCCGCAAGCGCCTCGACGTCGCCGAACCGCTTGGTCAGGCTCGCCACCTCCACCACGCCTGCGCGCGGTGCTTCTTCGGGAACTGATGCCGAGTGGGCCACTGGACTCCTGTCAACAGATCCGGCAAGACATGTGATGACTAACGACTTGTGAGTCTAGGGATGGCCGGCGGCGGATGTCAATGCATGACCGGGGATGTAGTGATGGGGTCTCACGGGAGTGGTCGCACGAACGGCGGACCGTTTCCGATACGCTCCGGGGCATGCGCCAGGATGCGGGTCCACAGGTCCAGCCATGGCTCCGCCTTGGCGCGTACGCCGTCGCCATCGACGGTCGCGGCCGCCTCCTGTGTTCGCGCGTCTCGCCGGGCTATCCCTGGGCAGGCACATGGACCCTGCCTGGCGGCGGGGTCGAGTGGGGCGAGCACCCCGATCAGGCCGTGCTGCGCGAGTTGCGCGAAGAGACCGGCCTGTCCGGGCGCATCGAGTCCATCCTGGGCATCGACTCACACACCGTCGAGCGCCCGGTGACCCGGCCGGGGCCGGCCCATATCGTGGCCATCCTGTATCGGGTCGTCGAGGTCACGGGCGATCTGTGCGTCGAGCAGGATGGGTCGAGCGACGCCTGCGCCTGGATGACCCGTACCGAGGTCCTGGCGGTGCCCCACGTGCCGCTGGTGACCCGGGCGCTTGCGGCGACCGGTCAGTCGAGGCTGACGTAGTCGGGCCCAGAATAGCGCCCGGTCCGTTCCTTCCGGATCTGCTGGAGCACATCGTTGAGCAGGCTGCTGGCCCCGAACCGGAACAGGTCCGGGGTCATCCATCGCGGCCCGAGCGTCTCGTACAGGACCACGAGGTAGCTGATCGCCTCCTTGGCGGTCCGGATGCCGCCTGCGGGCTTCATGCCCACGATCCGGCCGGTCCGCATATGGAAGTCGCGGATGGCCTCGAGCATCACCAGCGTCACCGGCAGGGTCGCCGCCGGCGTCACCTTGCCCGTCGACGTCTTGATGAAGTCGGCACCGGCAGCCATGGCGAGGACGCTGGCCCGTCGCACGTTGTCGAGTGTCTCCAGCTCGCCGGTCTCGAGGATGACCTTGAGATGGGCCGCTCCGGATGCCGCCTTGATCGCCACGATCTCGTCGAATACCGTGGGGTAGTCACCCGACAGGAACGCGCCCCGATCGATGACCATGTCGATCTCGTCTGCGCCTGCCGCGACCGCGGCGCGCGTCTCGGCGAGCTTGATGTCGGTGAAGGTCTGGCCCGACGGGAAGCCGGTCGCAACGCTGGCGACCTTGATGGCGGTACCGCTGAGGGCCGCGCGGGCGACAGGCACGAGCGAGGGGTAGACACATACCGCGGCCACAGACGGGATGGACGGGTCACCAGGCTCCGGCCGGATGGCCTTGGCGCACAGTGCCCGCACCTTGCCCGGCGTGTCCTTGCCCTCGAGCGTGGTGAGGTCCATCATCCGGATCGCGAGATCCAGGGCCCACACCTTCGACGCCTGCTTGATCGACCGCTTCTTCAGGCCATCGACACGCTCGTTGACGCCGACCTGGTCGACGCCGCCGATGCGGTCGAGCAGGGCGCCCGGGGAGCCATCCCGACCGACCCACGCGCGCACCAGGGTGGCGGCCGTCGTCCGCGCGTCGGCATCCGACTGGGCGATGCTGTGATCGGTGACCTGGCTCATGGCGCCATCGTAGTCCCAGCGGGCACGGGCGGTGGGCGGGTCAGGCCTCGACGCGGTCCGGCCACGGCCCCCGTGCCGCGCTGCCCATGCGCCGCGTGACCCGGTCGATGGACGCCGCGAGCCGTTCCGGCTGACCGTGATCCAGTGCCACGCAGCCGACGAGCATCGCGAGCCCGTGGAACCACAGCGTGGGCAGGGCCAGGGTGCCTGCCACGACCACGGTCCAGCGACGGTCCGTGCGCGCGCCCCAGGTGACCAGCAGCAGCGCCGCGAGCAGGCGCAGGGCCAGCGGCAGGGGAACCTGGTTGGTCCCGATCGCTGGACCAGTCACGCTCAGCGAGACATACCAGTCTCGCCAGACCCCCGGCGACACCAGGAGCCCCGCGGCCACGATGGCGGCGGTTGCGCCCAATGCGATGCCGAGCGAGCGCCACTCACGGCGCACCAGGAACCACCACAGGCCGATGCCGGGCGTGATCTTGGTCAGCAGCACGAACGCCCACGTCGCAGGCCAGCGGAAGCCGAGGACGATGGCCATGGCCAGCAACAGGTGGATGTTGCCCAGATAGAACTCGAACAGGACCGGAACGAACACCAGCAGCGGCCACCGGTCATCACCCGCCATCCAGATATAGACACCGACCAGGAGCGCGATCCAGCCGACGGCGAACACCGGCCAAGGGACTGCCGACGCGAACAGCAGGAATGGCACGAACGCGGGCGAGTAGCGATAGAACCCATACCCATCGTCGGTACCGGGTCCCGGATAGAGCTGCATCCGCGGGAAGCCCCAGTAGGACCGGGTGTCAAACGCGAACCCCGTCTTGCCCGGACCACTCGCGAAGAGCGCGATGACGAACCCGCAGGCGAGCACCACGGCGGTCACGACCAGAATCGTGCGCACGGCAGGTCGCCAGCGGTTCAGGTTGGTCGGCAGCCACGGCCGTGTGCCGACCTCTGTTCGAATGGGCAGGTCCATGGGCTCCCACGGTCTGTGACCCGATGGGGGTCGTCTGGTGGTGTGCATCATGCCCTGATATGGGCGTTCCCTGCAGCGCGGCCACCCCCGATACCCACCGACTGCGCAGCGCCGGTCAGCCATCGGTCGCCGATGCGCGCCAAGGCGAGCAGTGCCCCCTCTCGCAGGCCCGCATCCGACACGTCCGTCACGTCCAGCCCATACCGGTCCATGAGCGCTCCGACGATCGCGACACCGGCTGCCAACTGCCGGACGCGACGCTCCGTCAGGCCAGTGGCGGCAGCCAGCTCCGCCGCCCGCATCGTCAGCAGCAGGTCGAGGCCCGTGTCCAGGTCAGCACGCGCGACAGGTGTGGTCCGTTCGCGGCCGAGGAGCCGTGACACATTGGTGCCCGAACCACCCGACACGATGCCCCGCATCGGCGCGCCGTCGGGCAACCCCGCGACCAGCGTGCGTGCCCGGACACCGAGTTCGGCGACCTCCGCCGGCGTCGG
>JBBSOS010000044.1:0-11396 GCA_038259505.1 Candidatus Limnocylindrales bacterium
AGCCCGCGGCTGTGGCGGTGGCCGAGCCGGAGGCGGTCGAGCCGGTGGCCGGGGCCGAGGCTGCCGCATCCGACGTCGAGCCGGTGGCGGCCGAGCCGGTGGCCGGGGCCGAGGCCGAGCCGGTGGCCGGGGCCGAGGCTGCCGCATCCGACGTCGAGCCGGTGGCGGCCGAGCCGGTGGCCGAGCCGGAGGCGGTCGAGGCCGTCCCGCCGGCGGCACCCGAGCCCGACTCTTCAGACTCCGCGCTTGCCGACATCGAGGGTGTGATCGAATCACCCGCCGAGACGGCCCAGCTCAGCGGCGCCGAGGCGGTGACCGAGGCCCTCGCTAAGCTTGCCGACCTGCGTGACTCTGGCGCCATCACGGATGCCGAATTCGACGCCAAGAAGCAGGAACTGCTCGACCGACTGTAGACAACAGTGCGGCGCCGCAGGTAACCACGGGACCGAGCGCGGACGCGAGTCGCCCGTCGGGTGATCGTGCCGGTGACGAGCCGCCAGCGGGTGGTGTTGTCGTTCCAAGGGCTCGTCGTTGGCCAGTTCACCCATCGGATGGTCCGCTTGGTCACGCAACCGACCCTCGTCGGCGTGATCGCCCGCCCAGCGCATACGTTCGCGGACTCGGCCTGTTCCTGCGGTCCGATCACCCGCTTGGCGCATACGCTCCTGCGCTCTCGCCTTTCCGTGCCCCGGACCAGCTCCGTGACGGCGCCGGACCATCGCGTCCCCCTGCGTAGCGCCGGGAACCAGATATCCTCCGCGGGCGGAGCGCAACGACGCGACTCCACCGCGCGACTCCACCCTATCGAGGAGATCCATGAGAACCCGTTCCCTGGTCGCCACTTCCCTGTCCTGCGCCCTGCTGCTCGGTACCTCTGCGGCCGCCGGTGCCCAGGACGATCCGCAGGCGCTGCTCGTATCCGCCATGCAAGCGACGACGTCCGCCACCTCGTTCCACTTCCTGGCCACGGCGGACGGCACGCTCAATCTCGGCGAGTCGATGGGCGGACAGGCTCTGCCCATCACCGGCACCAACGCCGAAGGTGACCTCTCGGTGACGCCGCAGGCGGTGCAACTGACGTTCACCGTACCGTTGGGCTCGGCTGCGATCTCGCTGAGTGGCGGGCTCATCTATCCGAACGACGGCAATGCCTACATCAAGCTGGCCATGCCGATGGCGTCGAGCGACGACCTGTGGCACGTTCTCCCGCTGGGTTCCATGATCCCGGATGTCAGCGCCTCCCCGGCGCCCGGTCAACCCGACATGGCCACCCAGCTGCAGCAGGCACTCACCGAATCCGGTGCGACCCTCACCAACGCGGGCTCTGCGCCGTGCGTCGGTGCGAGCGGCAGCACATGCACCAAGCTGCATCTTGAGGTCCCCTCATCCACCCTGGACAGCACCGTTGGTGCCGTCCTGCCGATGGGTTCAGCCGAGCCGAGCGCGGCGCCGATGGCGCCCATCCCGGTGGACATCCTGATCGACGACTCGACCAAGTACATCGACTCCTTGTCAACCCACGTCGCCGATGCGGGCGCAGGGACCGACGTCACGGTGACCATCATCCTGAGTAACTACAACGCGCCGGTGACCGTCACGGCACCGCCCGCAGACCAGCAGACGGACGCCCCCCTCTTCGGGAGCTGATCAGCGCCGTTGACCGGGACCGATGGCTGGTCCAGATCGCAAGCACGGAGCGCCGGGTCCGAGGGGCCCGACGTTTCCGCGTCCTTCAGGTCGGTGTCCGCGCGGCCGAGACGCGATCAGTCGCCTCGCGAACGACGGAGCGCCGATGGGCCACCCGGCGCCGACGCGCCGGGATCATCGAGGCGGGCGAGGTCGGCCGGCTCGAGTGCACGCCAGGGAGCATCGACGGTGATCGCCTCGTAGGCACGCCCAAGCCGGAACAGGGTCGACTCATCGAAGGGCTTGCCGATGAATTGGAGCCCCACCGGCAAACCGTCCGAGAGGCCGCACGGCACGGAGAGCCCGGCGAGGCCCGCCACATTCACCGGTAGCGTGCAGGCATCCGAGAGGTACATGGCCACCGGATCGTCCATGCGCGCACCGAATCCGAACGCGACCGTCGGGCTGGTCGGTGCGACGAGCGCGTCGACGTGCTCGAACGCGGCATCGAAGTCGCCCTTGATGAGTGTCCGGACCTTGAGCGCCTTGAGGTAGTACGCGTCGTAGTAGCCCGCGGAAAGCGCATACGTGCCGAGCATGATGCGGCGCTGCACCTCGGCGCCGAACCCCGAGCCGCGCGTCGCGAGATAGTCCGCGAGCACGTCACCACCACGGACGGAGTGCCCGTACCGGATGCCGTCATACCGTGCCAGATTCGCCGACGCTTCGGCCGGGGCGATGATGTAGTACGTGGCGAGCCCATAGTCGGTATGGGGCAGGTCGACGTCGACGATCTCGGCACCAGCCGACTCAAGCGCCGCGACCGCTTCGCGAACACGCGCCTCGACGCCTGCCTCCATCCCGGCCACGAAGTACTGTCGTGGCAGGCCCAGGCGCATGCCTCGTAGCACACCAGCCGCCGCGTCGTCATCGACCGGGAGCGAGGCCGCGTAGTCGGGAACGGACTCCGGGGCCGACGTCGAGTCACGCGGATCATGACCCGCGATGGCACCGAGCAGGAGGGCGGCATCCCGAACATCGCGCGCGAACGGACCGACCTGGTCGAGCGATGAGGCGAACGCGATGATGCCGTATCGGGACACCCGGCCGTAGGTCGGGCGCAGGCCGACGACCCCAGTGAGTGCCGCCGGCTGCCGGATGGAGCCGCCCGTATCGGTCCCGATGGCCAGGGGCACGTGATACGCCGCGACCGCGGCCGCTGAGCCGCCCGATGAACCGCCCGGCACGCGGGACAGGTCCCAGGGATTGGCCACGGGACCCCAGGCGCAATGCTCGGTTGACGAACCCATGGCGAATTCGTCCATGTTGGTCTTGCCGGGGATGACGGCGCCCGCAGCCGCCAGCAGTTCGGCGATGTGGGCGTTGTAGACGCCTCGGTAGCCTTCGAGGACGCGGCTGCCTGCGGTCGATGGCTGGCCCTCCGTCACGACGAGGTCCTTGAGCGCGACCGGGATCCCGTGGAGGGTCGGCAGTTCGTCGAGTGCACCCTTGCCCGCCACGCGGGCACGTGCCAGGCCGGCATCCGCTGCGGACGCCGCCGCACGAGCTCCTGCCACGTCCGTCGACTGCCACGCATTGAGCGCATGATCCTGCCGCTCGATGACCGCGATGTGTGCCTCGAGCAGTTCGGACGCGCTCGTATCTCCCGCCCGGAGCAGGGCGGCCATCTCGTGCGCGTGGAGCCGGGTGAGGTCGCTGGACGGGTCGGCCACCTCAGGCGTCTCCGCCGGCCAGGATGACGGGTACCACGAAGTAGTCGCCCTGACGCTCCGGTGCACCGGCGAGTGCCGCATCAGCGGTCAGGCTGGGAGTCACGACGTCCTCGCGCAGGATGGTTTCCAGCTCGATGGTCTGGGCCGTCGGCGGGATATCGTCGGTGGGCAGCGTGGCGAGGATCGCGTACTGATCAAGGATATGGTTGAGCTGCCCCTCGAGCAGCGCCAACTCCTCGTCGGTGAGTCCGAGGCGCGCAAGATGAGCGACATGCGCGACATCGTCGCGCGACAGGGAGGCCATGCCGACAGGATACCGGCCGCGGGACGGGTGCGGCGGCCCAGAGCAGTGGCGCACGACCACAGCCTTCCGACGCCGGCCGCTGCACCAGAGTGCGCGACGCCGGCCGCTGCACCAGAGTGCGCGACGCCGGACGCTGCACCAGAGTGCGCGACGCCGGCCGCTGCACTAGAGTGCGCGACGCCGGCCGCTGCACTAGAGTGCGCGACGCCGCACACCAGACGCTGTCGCGCCGGGATCATCCCGATCCTGACGATCATGCATCGGTGGACTCGTGGGCGAGCGATTGGCCTGCGCCGGCTGATGATCAGTCATCACGGCCTGGTCCCGCCGGAAACCCCTTCGGCTTCGAGCGTGGCCCTGGTGACGGGATAGCGGCGGCCAGGACCGATCAGTCCCTGGGTGCGTGGATGGCAGGAACGCGCGACTTCCTCCGTGGGCCCGTAGAACCCCGGCCCCGGGCGCGTTACGATCCGCGGGTGTATCCCGTGCTGCCCCTTCGGACTCCCCGCCTGATCCTGCGGGCCCTGCGCGCCACCGATGCGTCGATGCTTGCGGCGTATCGCAACGATCCCGAGGTCGCGCGGTACCAAGACTGGCCGCTGCCATACACCGACGATAGGGCGGCGGAGTTCATCGCCGAGCAGGGTGACGCATCGGGGCCGCGCCCCGCGGCATGGACCCAGATCGGCATCGACCAGGACGGTCTGCTCATAGGTGATCTCGCGGTTGGGCTCGATGGGACCGGCAAGCTCGCGATGCTCGGCTACACCCTGTGCCGCGACCGACAGGGCCAAGGTCTGGCGACCGAGGCCGCCGGCGCGCTCATCGACGCGCTGTTCGAAGGTGGCCTGCACCGGGTGGCCGCCACGCTCGACCCCGCGAACATCGCCTCCGCGATGCTCCTGGAGCGGCTCGGCTTCCGGTACGAAGGTCGCGCTCTGCAAGCCGCATTCGTGCGCGGGGCATGGGAGGACGACGACCGGTACGCCATCCTGCGCGAGGAACGCGTGGCATGGCTGGCGCGACCCTTGACCCCGCCGAACGACGTCCGACTCGTCGAGGTGACCGCGCACAACCGCCGTGCCGTGGCCCGGTTGGCCACGCACCCCAGCCAGGAACGCTTCGTGGCGCCGATGGCCCGGACCTTCCAGCACGCCCTCATCCCGGAGGATGTCAACGGCGTGCCGGTGGTCCCCTGGTTCCGGGCCATCGAGGCGGACGGCGAGATCGTAGGCTTCCTCATGATCGCCGCGGTGACGTCCGGACACCCACGACCATTCCTGTGGCGCCTGCTCATCGACCGCGGCCACCAGGGTCGGGGTATCGGCAGACGCGCCGTCGCGCTGCTCGTGGACCTCCTGCGCAGCGACGGCCAGACGGAGCTGGAGGTCAGCTGGCACGACGGCCGCGGCGGACCCGAGGGCTTCTACCTGAAGCTTGGCTTTGTGCCCACTGGTCAGGTGGTCGAAGGTGAGCACCAGGCGGTACTCCAACTGCGCTCGGCAGGGCTCAGCTAGGGCCGTCCCCCGCGAGCAGGCGGCGGAGACCGTCCTCGTCGAGGATTGGGACGCCCAACTCCTGCGCCTTGGCGAGCTTCGAGCCCGCGCCTTCACCCGCCACCAGGTACGAGGTCTTGCGGCTGACCGAGCCCGACGCCTTGCCTCCGGCGGCGCGGATGCGCTCCTCTGCCGCCTGTCGATCCAGGCCCGGCAACGTGCCTGTGACCACGAGTGTCATGCCCGCCAACGGCCCCGCCAACGTCGTCGGGTCACGAACGACGGGCGCGGGACGCACCGGTTCCACGCCTGCATCCACGAGGTCCGCAAGGACGCCCGCCGTGCCAGGTGCCCGAAACCAGGCAGCGACACTCGCCGCCACCGTGGGTCCGATACCCGTCACCTCCGTGAACCGTTCCGCGGGCGCCGATGCCAACTCGCCGGCGACGCGCGCGAACCAGCCATCCGGCCCGCCCATCGGCTCGCCGTCGGCTGGCGGCCAGGTCCTGGAGATCCAGGTCGCCAGATCGATGGCGGTCTGCTCCCCCACCTGTGGGATGCCCAGCGCATTGAGGATCCGGGCGAGCGGCCGGACCCGCGCCCGCTGGATGGACGCGTACAGATTCTCGGCGCTCTTCCGGGCGAAGCGCTCGAGGGTCTCGAGCTGGTCGACCGTGAGCCGATAGAAGTCGCCCCGGGTGCCGATCAGACCGCGCTCCAGGAGCTGCGAGACGACCACCCACCCGGCACCCTCGATATCCATCCCCCCGCGCCCCGCGAAATGCCCGAACGCCTGGCCGACCCGGGCTGGGCAGGCGACATTGGGGCAGTAGTGTCGGACCGCACCGGGATCGTGGACGACGGGCACGCCACACACCGGGCACGTGGCTGGCATCTCGTATTCGCGCTCCCCGCCGGTGCGCTGCTCGACGATCGGCCGGACGACCTCCGGGATGACATCGCCCGCCTTGTGGAGCACCACGTGGTCGCCGATGCGGATGTCCTTTCGGCGCACTTCGTCGAGGTTGTGGAGGGTCGCTCGCGCGACCGTGGAGCCTGCCACCTTGACCGGGGTCAGGTGCGCCACCGGGGTCAGCGTCCCGGTCCGGCCGACGTAGGGCACGATGTCCTCGACGATCGTCTCGACCTGCTCCGGCGGGAACTTGTAGGCGATGGCCCAGCGCGGGGCGCGGCTGACCATGCCCAGGCGTCGCTCGAGGTCCAGGCGATCGACCTTGACCACGACCCCGTCGGTCTCGTAGGCCAGGTGGTGGCGCGCGTCGTGCCAGCGTCCCAGGAACCCGAGCACGCCCTCGATGTCCAGGTCTCGCTCGCGGTTGGGCTCGACGGGGAAGCCCAGGCCCTCGAGGCGGTCGAGCGCGTCCGACTGGCGGGGGGTCGACGGGAGTCCATCGCCGGCGTTCTCGATGAGGATGTAGAACCACGCCGAGAGCCGACGACTCGCGGTCACCCGCGGGTCGATCTGGCGCAGCGAGCCCGCCCCGCTGTTGCGCGGATTGGCATACAAGGGCAGCCCCGCTTCCTCGCGTTCAGCGTTGATGCGCGCGAACTCGGCCTTGGGCATGTACACCTCGCCCCGGACCTCCAGGGTCAGCGGGTCGGGCAGCCGCGCCGGGATCGCGGTGATCGTCCGCAGGTTCGCCGTGACGTCCTCGCCGGTCGTGCCATCGCCGCGTGTCGCTCCCTGGGCGAACCGTCCTCGCTCGTAGCGCAGCGAGATGGCGAGGCCATCGATCTTGAGCTCCGCGACATAGCCTGGAGGAGGCTCGTCCGGACCCAGGAGCCGGCGGACGCGGGCATCGAAGGCGCGCAACTCGGCCTCGTCGAACGCATTACCCAGGCTGAGCATGGGCGTCTGGTGGGCGACCTCCGCAAGGGCGCCGCTCGGCCGGCCGCCCACGCCCCGGGTCGGCGAGTCAGGTGACTGCAGCTCCGGATGCGCGGCCTCGAGATCCTGGAGCTCCCGGAACAGGTGGTCGTACGCCGGATCGGACAGGATCGGAGCATCCTGCTCGTGGTACGCGGTATTGGCGGCGCGGATGATGTCGCGCAGCTCGGCAGCTCGCACTGCCGGATCAGGTTGCTCCTGGGTCATGCGCCGATCATAAGTCGCACGCCTGTCAGGGATCGTCAGCGTTCGGATCAGCTTGCCACGCGCTGCGATGGATCGTACGATCCGTACATGACCGAAGTGACCGCCACTGACGCGCGCCAACGGCTCGCGGAACTCATCGATGATGCCCGCCGCTCCGGTGAACCGATCAGGGTCACCCGGCGCGGACGACCCATCGCCGTGATCCTCGACGCCGCGACCTACGAGCGTCTGATAGAAGATGCCGATGACGCGACGGACCGGGCTGAGCTCCGTGTCGTTCGGGCGGACGACGAGTTCGTTCCATGGGACGAGGTGAAGGCGGACCTCGGTCTCACGTGACGGGACGCTACCGGGTCGAGATCGCCCGTCGTGCAGCCAAGGCGCTATCCGCGCTGGCACGCACCGACCAGCTTCGGGTCCAAGCCGCGATCGATCTGCTGGCCATCGACGCACGACCGCCCGGCTGCACGAAGCCTGCGGGTGAGCAGCGGACGTACCGGGTCACGACCGGAGACTTCCGTATCCTCTACGACGTGTTCGACAGACATCTGCTGGTGCAGGTGATCCGGATCGGACATCGCCGGGATGTGTATCGAGCCTGAGCCTGCCGCGCCCGGACGGGGGCGACGACCCGCGGCGGCGCCTTGAGGCAGGTTGCGCTAACGTCCGATCGCCGTGTCGTTCCTGTCGAGCCTGCCGCTGCACCCCCTGCTCCTCGCAGCGTTCGCGGTGCTCTCGGTGTATGCCGAGAACCTCACCGAGGTGCTGCCTGTGGACCTCGGCGGACCATTCGGGCCGCTGGCCCGGGCGGTCATCGGCGCCGGCATCGCGCTGGGCGTGTGTGGCCTGGTCTTCCGGGACTGGCGCCGGGGCGCCATCGTCGCGACCGCGGGGATCGTCACATTCGGCTTCTTCGGACGACTCGCGCCCGAGCTCATCGGCGTGGGCCTCCCTGAGCAGGTGCAACTGGCCATCTGGGCCGTTGTCGTGATCGTTGCCATCGTGTTCGCCCTTCGTGCCCGGGGCTCCCTGCCGACCGCGACCTTGACGCTCAACATCTTCGCGCTGCTGCTGGTGGGCATGAGCCTGCTGACCATCGTGCCCTACGAGTCGAGCCGGGTGGCGGCCATGACCCCCGCCACGTCCGACGAGAGCAGCAGGCTGACCGCGACCCGCGTACCGGACCGCGACATCTACCTCATCGTGCTCGACCGCTATGGGTCGCAGTGGTCGATCGAACACCGCTTCGGCATCACCGACAACGACTTGCCCGGCTGGCTCGCCGACCAGGGATTCCAGGTCGTGCCGGGTGCGCGGGCGAACTACCGAGCGACCGACTTCTCGCTGTCCTCGATGCTCAGCATGCGTATGCTCGACGAGTACAGCATCGACCCGGGCCGCGACTCGGGTGACCGGACCTTCGCCCGGTCGCGCCTCGAACGGCCCGAGGTCGCGGCCTTTCTCAAGGACAACGGCTACACGTACTACCAGCTCGGATCATGGTACGGACCGACGCAGACCAACGAGCTCGCCGATGTGACGCTCTCGTACAGTGATGCCACGGAATTCGAATCGGTGCTGCGCCAGTCGACCATCCTGCCTGCCGTCGACCGGGTGCTCGGTCGCTCGACCGGCGAGGGGGACGAGTTCCGGGACAACGCCCGGGCCATCGCGGAGTTCCAGTTCCGGCAGCTCCAGCGGCTGCCGTCCGTGCCTGGGCGCAAGTTCGTGTTCGCGCACGTGCTGCTGCCCCATCCGCCGTACGTGTTCGATGCCAACGGCGACATCGTCACCTTCGACACCGCATCGGTGCAACCGGAGGCCGACCTTTACGCGAACCAGTTGGCCTTCGCGAACTCGCAGGTGCGGGCCACCGTGGCCTCGCTGCTGGCGGGTCCGCCCGAGAGTCAGCCCATCATCGTCATCATGGGCGACGAGGGGCCGTTCCTGTGTCGCAACGTCGATTGTGTCGACCCGACGATCCGACGCCTGGGCATCCGGTTCGGGGTGCTGGCGGCGTACTACCTGCCCGACCAGCCGGCTGGCTTCTTCCCGCCGGACCACACCCACGTGAACACGTTCCGGGGCATCCTGAGCGCCTACTTCGGGGCCGATCTGCCACCACTCCCGGATCGCTCGTTCGACTGGCCCGACAACCAGCACATCTACGACTTCCACGACATCACCGATCGGTTGCCCCTGCCGGGCGTCCCGGCACACCCGGACGGCGTGGACATGCCACCGATGGACACGGTCGATGCCACCGCGACTGGGGCACCGGAGGGACCCGCAGACCCGAACGAGTAGTCGTGGCGGGAGACACCTTCACGCACCGCGTCCCGTTTCAGGCAGATGCGCTCGTGGTCTGCGTGTTCCCCACCGGTCCGGCCGCAGCTCTCCTGCCATCGCGTGCTGGGCCCCGGTCCAGCAGCCTGTCCATGGCCGCCACGAATGGTGTAGCTCCCAGGCGGACCATGATGTCCCGGCCCTCCACGGCCACGGCCCGGACCTGCGGGTCGTCGATGTCCATGACGGATGCCATGCCCAGGGACAGCTGGGCGATCTGCCAGGGAAGATCGATCTCGCGATAGCGCCGGAGCGCATCCTCGAACCCGGCCCGCGCCTCGACCATCCGCCCGTCGAGCGCGGCCACGCCGGCCGCGAGTTCTGCCCGGTAGGCCGGGATGGCGCGTCCAGGATGAGCGCCCGGTCCGCCGGATCGAGGGCGTCGAGGCGCGCTGCGATGAGCGCCGTCAGACTGTCCGGACCGGCCAGCTCGGTGAGATCGCCGCTCGGGGTGAACACACCATCGCGAAGGACCAGCCGTCCCTCGGCGACGAGCATCCGGACCGTCTCGACGGCATACAGGGGCACGCCGTCGGCGCGAGCGACGATGGCCCGGCAGGCCTCGTCGGGGAGGCCCGGCACGAGTCCCGTGATGAGTTCCAGCATCGCGTCCTCTGCCAGGGGCTCCAGGAACAGGCTGGTGAACTGGCGCTTGGCGGCACCCCACGCCGGGTGTCGTTCCAGCAACCCCGGTCGGGCCAGCGTGACGACGTAGATGGGCACACTCCGTGCCCAGTCCAGGAGGTGGTCGATGAAGTCGAGCGTGCCGCTGTCCGCCCAGTGCAGGTCCTCGAACACCATCACCACCGGGCTGGAGGCCGCCATGCGCTCGAAGAACGTGCGCCACGCCGCGAACAGCTGCTCGGAGCCGGCGGTTCGCCCGTCAGAGCCCAGGAGCGCCAGCAGGGCCGGTTCGATCCAGCGCCGGCCGGCCTCCTCGGGCACGAACCGTGCGAGCGTGCTGGCCACCTTCGCCCGGGTGGTCCGCTCATCGTCGGTCTCGAGCAGCCCGCAGCGCGACCGGACCATCTCGCCCAGTGACCACAGCGGGATGCCCTCGCCGTATGCCGGCGATCGGCCGGTGTGCCACCAGACCTCCTCCACGAGGCCGTCCATGTACTTGTTGAACTCCCAGGCCAGCCGGCTCTTGCCGATGCCGGCGGGTCCGACCACCGAACCAGGCGCGGGCGACCGTCCCGCGAGGTGGCGTGGAACTGGTCCTTGAGCATCTGGAGCTCGCCATCCCGGCCGACGAACGGCGCCTCCAGCCCCTCGGACCGGTTCCGGCCACCGACCTCCGCCACGACCCGCTGGGCGACCCACGCCGGTACCGGCGTGGCCTTGCCCCGGAGCACCTGCTCCCCCGCGGGCACGAACGCGACCGCCGCGGCCGCGGCGTGCATGGTCGCCTCACCCACCAGTACGGTCCCGGGTGCCGCCGCGGCCTGCAGGCGCGACGCCGTGTTGACCAGGTCTCCGGCCACCATGCCCTGACCGACGGCACCGATGGTGACCGCGGCTTCTCCGGTCACCAGCCCCGCCCGTGCCGAGATGCCCTCCCCGAGCTGGGGGATGGCAGTCAGCAGGTCCAAGCCGGCGCGGACCGCTCGCTCGGCGTCGTTCTCGCGCGCGATTGGTGCTCCCCACACGGCCATCACGGCATCGCCGATGAACTTCTCGATGGTCCCGCCATATCGCTCGACCACGTCGCGGGCGATACCGAAGTAGCGCCCCAGCAACTCCCGGGTCTGCTCGGCGTCATGTCCCTCGGCAAG
>JBBSOS010000045.1:0-11344 GCA_038259505.1 Candidatus Limnocylindrales bacterium
CACCATCGCCACCGGACTCGCGACGGACGCTGCCCTGGCGACACCCGAAGCCACCCCGCCCCCCGGCGCCACGGCCACTCCGCCGCCCGCGTCCACGCCCCTGCCGACCAAGGCACCGGTCGCCACGGCGACTCCGGCACCGACACCCACACCAGAGCCGATTCCGACCAAGACGCCCAAGCCGACCAAGCAGCCCACGCCGAGCCCACCGACCCCGTCGCAGGCGCCCCCGCCCGGCACCTACGTCTGCGACACCACGGTCACCCTTCCCGATCCGCTGAGCGAGGGCTGGAACATCCGGCGCATCGACTGGAGCAACAAGGGCAAGTACGACCGGCTCATCGTCACCCTCGACGAGCGCGACCCGGGCGGCGACGGCACGCAGGCCATCGTCCATGTCTCGACACCCGCGGAGATACCCGGCACGCTCAAGGTATCGGCACCGCAGGCAGGCGATAAGGCGCTCGCCCTGGGCCTGTTCCAGGACGTCCGGCTCACCTGGAGCCTCGACCGTGCCCTGACGCTCCCAGCACTCAAGTGGATCACCATGGAGAAGGACGACAACGGCTTCCCGTGGGTGGTCCTGGGCGTGAACGGCCAGGCGTGCTACTCGCTGCAGGTGCCCGACTGGTCGGCCGACGATCCCCAACCGGCGACCACCGTGCTCGTGACCCTCGACGTCAAGCACTGAGACCGGGAGCGGGCGGCCGACTCGGGGACCAGCACCGACCCGATGGTCGTTGCTGCTGTCAGCGTCGGAAGATGACGCCCCCCGGATCACCCGGTCCGCCCGGCGGCTGACCCGACCCCTCGACGACGAGGTAGTCCGCGGTGACCCCCGGGAACGCGTTCGGATCCGTGGGCGCGGCCGCCGTCAGTGTCCGAAGACCAGGCAGGTCGTGGGGCAGCAGGAAGATGTGCGTCTCGAAAGCCCCGCTGCCATCGGCGGTGACCTCGGCCGGGACGCCCGCAGTCAGCCCCCGGTCCCAGGTGAGGCTCACCGTCGTGCCGGGCGGGAAATCGGTGCCGGTCACCGCGGTGGCGTATCCCGCCGGACCTGACTGCGGGTCGATGACGATGGTCGGCTCCAGGCAGGGAACGGTGAACGGGCGCGATGCGCGCAGGACGGTACCGCGCGCGTCCCGTTGTCGGGCCAGGATGAGGTACTCCCCTCGATCGCGGCCCGAGCCGACCAACTGTGCATCGAATGTGCCATCGCTGCCCACGGTCACAGACGCGGTCTCTGACGTGCCGCGCTGGTCGAAGACCAGCTCCACCGCCCCTGGGAAGAAACCCCGTCCCCGGACCCGGATGGGATACTCGTCGGGAGTCCCGGGCGCGATGGGCCCGCAGGTCGGCACGATCGGTCGGAGCACAGGCGTTGGTGTCTCGCAGGGCACCCGATACACCCGATCGATGATCGACACCTCCCGTTGCATGATGGCGACCCGATAGTCGCCGATCGGGCGCGCCAGGGGCGTGATGGTCATCGGCGGGAGGACGCCGTCCTTGCCCACCTCGCCCTCGAAGTGCTCCGGTGGCGTGAACTCGACCGCGACCGCGTCCGCGTCGAAGACCACGTCCACGGGCCCGGGCTCGAGCCCCGACGCCGACAGGCCGATCTGGTATCGCCGCTCGGCGTCTCCCTGGAGCGCTGGCGATGTGCAATCCGGGTCCAGGTCCATGAGGGGAGTGGCGGTCGGTCGGCAGGGCACCCGGAAGCTGGTCTCGGCGACGCGCGGCGGGTACAGGGCCGTTGGGTAGCCGCCGAGCAGCGGGTCGGTGTGCCCGTCCGAGTCATCGTACGGGAACGTCTCCTCGGCACGGATACGGATTCGCGTGCCCCGTGAACGTTGCCAGGGCTGGACCCGCACGCTGAACGTGCCGGAGTCATCGATCTGGTCGATGGGGAATGTCTCGTTCGAGCCGCCTACGTCCCAGGTGAGGGTCCCCGAGCCATATCGGAAGCCGGACCCGACGACGGTCACGTCATAGTGGTCGGGCGGAGTGCCTGGGGCGCCGCACGTCGGATCGACCGCGATGGCCGGCTGGCCACAGGGCATCTCGATGGGCGCCTGGGCGATGGCCTGGTTGGACACCGCGAGGCGGGCGATGGAGTTCCTGCCGGAGGCTCCGACAGCGGCAGCCTGATAGCGGCCGGCCGGCAGCGGACCCACTCCCGTGAAGGTGTATTCGAGGCGGCCCTGGCCATCGACGGTCAGTGGGTCAGACACGATGAGGTCGGGATGGTCGGGCGGCACGATGATGCCCACCCGGATGGTGCTCCCAGGGCTGAAGCCGGCGGCCCGGAACGAGATGTCGAAGGGCGTGTCCGGGGCCATGCACGTGGGCGTGACCTCCAGCGTCGGTGGACAGGGTGCCGCGATGTTGACATTGGCGTTGATGCCCTCACCGCCCCTGGTCACGCCCGAGATCACGTACTCCAGTGGTTCCCCGGGCCGCAGTAGGCTCACGCGCCCCTCGAACACCCCCAGCTCGTCGACCGTGCGTGTGTCCGAGGGCTCCGGGAATGACTCGACGCCACTGACGTTGATGTAGACGTCGACCGTGCTGCCCGGCTCGAAGCCGTGGCCCTGGACGGTGATGCCCACCGAGCCGGGCGAACTCGGATCGGGATCCAGGTCGATACAGGTCCGGCTGGCGGTCATGCCCGCCAGCCCGGAGGGTGCCGCGAGCGCGGACGGGGGGGCGCTCGCACCAAGGACCGCCGACAGAGCCACCAGTGCAGCGGCCAGGGCGGCGACCAGCCGCCGGGTCATGGCGACCGCTCGTACCCCGAGTAGTAGAGGCCCGCGTTCTCGCAGGGACCCTCACAGACCAGGCTGAGCTTCTGGCCGTCGCCGACAACGATGGGCGTCACGAAGTGGAAGTCGAGATCACGGAAGTTCTCGAGTCGGAGCACCATCAGGTCCTGGCCCGCACGCTGCAGTCGAAGCGCGCCCGTTGAGCCGTCGGGGTTGGAGAACACCAGGTCCGTGATGTTCAGCGTGCGACCATCAGCCGGCGTGACCGAACCGCTGTTCGCCACCAGGCGACCGTCACGGGGGGTCTGGGTGGTTGCCGCGCCAGGGGTCGGCGTGGGCGCCGGAGGCGGGTTCGTCTGCCCCGGCGGTGGCGTCGGCGTCGGCTGGCCGCCGTTGCCATTCTGCCCCTGCCCGTTGTCGACCGGGAGGGGGATGCCCGCCTTCACCAGCGCCTGGTCCGTGCGTTCCTGGGCCGTGGACACGATGACCGGGCGCACGAACTGGACCCAGATGAGGATGAGCGCGACGAGGGCTACGAGCAGCAGCAGGAGTGCCTTGAGGAACCACGATGGCAGGATCGACTCCTGGAGCATCGAGCCGCCCACCAACACCGGTGGCTGGCCAGGACTGTCGAGTTGCAACTGGAACGAGCGCGTCTTGGGCTGGCCCCTCCAGAAGCGCTGCCGGGGCTTGACGCCCACCTTGGCGAACGCTGCGATCCCGGGGTCGGCGACGATGCTCGGCGGCTTGATATCGAAGCCCAGCGTGCGGTCGGGGTCGATGCCCGTGATGGTCGCGTTGAGCGGCACGTTGCCCCGGTTGTCGACGGCCAGGTCGTGCGTCGCACCGGTGCGCCCACGCGATGTCCGCGGAGCGAGCTCGGCGCTCGTGTCGCTGAATGCCCCGATCTCGAGTGCGCCCTCCTCGACGACCGACCCCGCGGGGTCCTCCTGCGACAGCACCCGGATGCCGAAGGCCATGGTGCCCGCGGGCACATCCGAGGTCCGCGGCGGGCGGAACGTGATCCGGATCGACTGCTCCGCGCCCGGGAACAGGGACACGACCGGCGGCTCGGCGGTGGACCAGGCGCTCGCGTCTCCCAGGACCTCGAGCGTGAACTGGTCGACGACCGTGCCGTTGTTGCGCACACGGATGTCCGCGCTGGCCTGCGCGCCGGGCGCGACAGCGACCGAGCGGGTACCGAGATTCGCGATCGCTCCCATGGGTGCGCAGTCTAGGTCGGCACCGGGCCTCCCGGCTACCCCTCCGGGCGATCATGTGGGCGATCGAGAGCGCCGTTCAGTCGCCGTTCAGTCCCGGATGAGTGCCCCATCGCACCCTGTTGTCAGGGAACGATCCGAAGGGCGACCCTTCGACCAAAGCTGGGGTGTCGAACAGCGTCGCGGGAGCGTCGCGGGGCGGCGGACCGACCCGTGCTGGGTATCCGGAAATCGGGGAGCGATGTGATGCTGGTCATGGAACGGCGCGCCACGGAGCGCCAGGTGATCGATCCGATCGATGTCTACATCGCCGCCGCGGATCCGGTGTCGCGAGCCGGGACCGCGTCCCAGTTGCGGGCGGCACCCGGCATCCGGGTCGTGGAGGAGGCCCGCATCGGCGCCACGACCGTGGCGATGGTGGTGGCTGACGAGGTGGACGAGGAGGCCGCCCGCCAGATCCGGGCGCTGCGCCGCGCCGGGGTCGAGCGCATCGTGCTACTCGTGGCACGCCTCGACGACCAGGGTCTGCTCATCGCGGTCGAAGCGGGGGTGTGCGGTGTGCTGCGCCGCAACGACGCGACCGCCGGCAACATCCGGAACACCATCCGCGCGGTCGCCGCGGGCGAGGGCACCCTGCCGCCTGATCTGCTCGGCCGGCTACTGGACCAGGTCGGGCGTCTCCAGCGACAAGTGCTGGCGCCACGCGGCCTGACCTTCCGGGGCCTCAGCGAACGCGAGGTGAGCGTGCTCCGCTTGCTGGCCGACGGCAAGGACACGGCCGAGGTGGGCCAGGAGCTGTTCTACTCGGAGCGAACGGTCAAGAACATCGTCCATGACATCACGAGTCGCCTCGAACTGCGCAACCGGACGCATGCGGTGGCCTACGCCATCAAGCAGGGCCTGATCTGATACGGCGGGCCCTGCCAGGGTAGTTGGTGGGCATGGCCAGGGTCAGGACCTTGTCGATGGTCGGTCACTGGTCGATGGTCGGTCACTGAGACGCCGAGGATCGCCTGTCCGTGGGCCGATGTGCGGGTCAGCAGTGCCGGGGGCCGTGATCGCATGACAGCAAGTCAGTCAGGGAGCTGCCCCGAACCAGCGGACCCGATGCTGTGCGACCACGACGCGCCTGATCGATGCTGTGCCACAGGACGCGCCCGGTCGGGACGATCATGCACCCGAGGGATACGAGACATGGACTCGTCACGGCGCACTCGCCATTCATGCACCTCGGCCGTGTCGTGGCACAAGCCGTGCGTTGGTGCGACGATCGGTTGGCACTGACGCGCGCGGGGCCGCCGCCTTCGGGCCTCGCGCAGCGCCGCCAAGTCCGTGGATGACTCGGTGGCGGGAACTCAGGTCCGGCAGGTACGAGCAACTGCCAACGTAGGCCCCTCATGATCAGGTGGCACGCGCGAAGTGATGAGCTGGCGGGCGCTATCAGGAGGCACAGACGTCGTGAGGCTGGCGGCACGCGCGAACTACATCGAGCTCTCGGCCAGGCTCTTGTTCAGGGCTGGAGCTCCTCCTCTTCCTCGTCGCCCGCGGCCTGGCGTTGGGCGATGGCCCCCGCACCCATCTCTTCCTCCTCGGGCTCCTCCTCGCGCTGGGCCGTCGCGGATCCGAGGGGCTCGTCCTGCGCGTGGCGTTGGGCGGTCGCGGGCGCCGTCGTTGGTGCCGGGCTCGCGAGGACGCGGTCGGCGGTCGCCGACGCCTCACGCTCGAAGCGGTCGGCTGGGTCGCTCACGGCGAGACCACCACCGATGTCGCTACCGCTCACCGCGCCCTGCCGCTGCTGGACGACGTGGGTGAGCTCATGGGCGAGCGTCCGCTCTCCGGCCGGGCTCCCAGGGTCGAAGCGCCCCGAATCGAACACCACGTCGTTGCCGATGGTGTAGGCCTGTGCGTTCACGGCGCGGGCCGATTCGGCCGCCGCACCCCCCTGGTGGATCCGGACATCGCCGAAATCCTCGCCGAACCGCGCCCCCATGGCATTCGCGGTGGTGGCATCCAGGCGTTCACCGCCTCCCTGCCCGACCACGGCGCGGACCTTGTCGGGCGCCTGTTCGTCCTCGAGTAGTCGCGCCACGCTGGCATTGCCCGCGAGTGCCTGCAGATGGACGACCGAGGGCGTGTCGAGGGTCGCGGGTCGCCCGTCGGCGAGGGCCCGCGAGGACAACTCGGCCGCATGCGCCGGCGTCTCGGTCTGGGGGCTTCGTTCGGGCGCGCTGGACCGGGTCCGGCCGATGATCTCGAGATCTGTTTCGTGGCCCGGCATCGTGGCACTCTCCTCGGCGAACTGGTGCGTGTGGGCGGACGGGTACGTGGGCGACCTTGTGCGTGGGTGGATTGGTGCGCGCAGCCGAGCACGCGGTCGATATGACGCATGCTGATGCCGGGCGCTATTGGCGCAAGGTCTCCGGGCGCGACCACAGGGGACGCGAGGATCGCCCCAATGGGCAACAGATCGCTCCCAAAGGAGCGGCCCTGGGCACGACACCCCGCCAGCGACCGCGACGTTCGACGCGGCCAAGGCATCGCTGCAGGCGAAGAGCGATGCCTACGACGTCAGGACCGGCCACGGGCTCAGGACCGGCACGGTCCTGGATGTCGGGGTCGAGACGCGTGAGTTCGACGTGATCACCGACAACGCGACGCGGCCGAACGGGTCAGGCATCGTGAGGGCTCCGTTCCGGACGATACCGGGAGGGACCAGCTGAACGGACCGCCTATGCTCAACGCGTGAGCATCCAGCCCGTGCAGCCGTACGTGCTCATCGTCGAGGGGATGGTCTCACCGCCCATCGCGTATCGCCCGATGCGCGAGCGGCTCATCGAACGCGGCGCCACTGGCGTGGACCTGGCGCCGGTCCATGTCCACGATTGGCTGTTTGCCGCGGCACGGGGCTTCGGCGCGCTGCGGGCGAGCGTGGCAATGGCCATCCGCACGGCCCATGAGCACGCTGGCGGCCATCGGATCATGGTGGTCGGGCACTCGGGCGGCGGGCTCCTCGCCCGACTGGCGATGTCCGCCATCGCTGGAGACGGCCGGGTCGAGGACCCATCGGCGATGGTCGGCTGCCTGGTCACGCTCGGCACGCCGCATGACCTCCACCGGATGCACACGCGTTGGCGGCATGAGGGCGTCCGGCTCGCCAGGACCCTGGCGGACTCGTCACCGGGTGCGTGGTTCGCGCCCGCGATGGGATACGTCACGGTGGCCTCGGACGCGGTGCGTCCTCACAGCGACGCCGCTGGCTGGCCTGGTGGACGCAACCCACTCCGCGTGGCCCGCGACTGGTTCTTCCGTTCCATCGTGGGCGCCCCGCTGCCGGGTGGCAGCGACGGGGTGGTGTCGGTGGATGTCGCGCACCTGGCGGGCGCTCGCCAACTGACCTTTCACGATGTCCATCACGGCGTCGTGGGCAGCCCCTGGTATGGCGATCCATCGATCATCGACCGATGGTGGCCGGTGGCCATCGACGTCTGGCGGGCAGCACTCACCGAGCTGGCCGGAGCAGGAGTCGGCGATGCCAGCCGATGATGTGATCGTCCCCAGGGCAGCCGCCGGGACGGCGGGGTCACGGTCCCTGTCGGATCGCTCAGGACAGCAGTTCGGCCAGCACAGGCGCGGCCGTCCGGGCGTCCAGGTCATGGGCGGCCAGGTCGGCACTCGGCCCCTCGAGCGTCAGGTACCGGGCGCCGGGGATGAACGCGGCGGTCGCCTGCGCCGCCTCTCGAAGCCATGGTGCACTGGCGATGCCATCCACGATGGACGTCCGGGCCTTGATGGCCGCGAACCGCTCCTCGGGGATGGCGTAGTCACCCATGATCGCGAGGTCGTGGGTGATGGTCGGGGCGAGCCCCTCCATCGCTGACCAGCCGGGCTCGGCCTGCATCCTCGCGACCGCAGCCGTGGATCGGCCCTCGGCCTCCACCAGATATCGCTCGACCGCGTCGGCTGGACGGCCCGCGGCGACCATGCCGCGGACTCGCGCAGGAAGGTCGGTCGACGGCCGCGCTCGGCCGCTGTCGACGACATACGGCGGTTCGTACGCAACGAGCTGTCCGATGGCGACGCCATCCGCCGCCGCGAGGAGCGCCAACGCCGCTCCGGACCCGCGCCCGAACACCGCCGCAGATCCGCCGGCGCGCATGATCAGCGCCTCGAGATCCTCGACCTCCAGGTCCACCGAATAGGGCGGGCTGTCACCGCTCGCGCCCCGTCCTCGGCGGTCATAGGTGTACACCGCGAAGGTCGCGGCGAGCATCGAGGACAGCTCGACGGACGCGGTTCGATCCCGGAGCGCCCCCTCCACGAGGACGACCGGAGGGCCGGTGCCAGCACGTTCGAACGCGATGACGGTCCCGTCGCTCGACTCGAAGGTTTCCATCGCATCACCTCATCGACGACCGGACCGGCGCGCAGGCACTGATCACGGTGGTCGCACCATCATCCGCTCACCCGCAAGACCACCACCCTGCGCGGTGAACACCCTGCCCCGCCCGTCCCTGGGCCGAAGGAGCGATCCCCTCAGTCGATGGCATAGTCCAGCTCGACGGCGGCTGCCTGTCCATGGCCCGCCGAGAACGTGCCGTTGCCCGATATGCCCTCGAGATCATCCGTACCGGAGCCGGCGAGGACCTCCAGGGTCCCGGAGGCCGCTTGCCCATCGAATGTGCCCCGAGACGCACACACGAACGTGCCCGTCAGGTCGCCGATGGTCGCCTCGACGTGCTGGAGACCGAGGTAGTCAGCCGTGCCATCGCTGCGATACGCCATCAGCCAGTGGGCAAGACCGGTCCCGGTCAGGTCGCCGGTCACGGACTGACCGACCACGGCGTGCGTGAGCTTGCGACCGTCAGGACCCTCCCGGACCGGTTGCTCGTCCCAGGACTCGACGGTGAACTCGGCACTGGCATGCATCAGCGTCTCCTTTGATCGGGCGGCACGCCCCCAGCGAGGGCCGCAGACGGCCATTTGACCACGACGGGCGCAGTGGACGGTGCCGCCGGCCCGTCAGTCCCCATTGCGATCGCGCGACAGGCGCCCCACGGCAGGCCGGAGCCTCGTCCCGATGTCGGCCTGTCATGCGACCAGCCCGAAGTAGGGTCCGAATTCCGATTCGACACACAGCCGACCGAGCTTCTGGTACTCGCGCGCCGTGCCGTGGATGAGATGCGCCATCGAGAGTGGACGGCCGTCGGCGGCCGCCAGGTACGCCCCAGCGAGCGCGATGTTGCGGATGTTGCCACCCGAGAACCGGAACTGACGCGACAGGAACGCTAGGTCGAGGTCCGTTCCCCGCGGCACGCCGGGCGGCAGGTGCTTCTGCCACAGGTGGAGTCGCCCACCATCGTCGGGCACCGGGAAGTCCACCACCGCGTCGAGCCGGCGCGTGAACGCCTCGTCCAGGTTGGCGCGCAGGTTGGTCGTCAGGATCGCGACGCCGTCGAACAGCTCCATGCGCTGCAGCAGATACGCGACCTCGACATTGGCGTATCGGTCGTGGGAGTCCTTCACGTCGGAGCGCTTGCCGAAGACGGCATCCGCCTCGTCGAACAGCAGCACGCCGTTGACCCGGTCAGCCTCAGAGAAGATGCGGTCGAGGTTCTTCTCGGTCTCGCCGACGTACTTGTCGATGACCGTCGAGAGGTCGATGACGTACAGGTCCAGGCCGAGGTCGTTGGCCATCACCTCCGCGGACATGGTCTTGCCGGTGCCCGAGTCGCCCGCGAACAACGCGGTCAGGCCCCGACCCTTGATGGTCGTGCGACCCATGCCCCATTCGTCGAGCACCACGTCCCGGAACCGCGCGCGCGAGGCAAGCTCATGGAGCTGCTCAGACACCTCGTGGGGAAGGACCAGGTCTTCCCAGGTCACGAGCGGCCGGACCCGGCGTGACAATCGCTCCAGGCCCGACGCGTTCTGTGATCGCGCTCCCGCCTTGAGGTCGTCCGCCGTCACCGACCGACCCTCAGCCGCGGCCTGGCTCGTGGCGGCCCGAGCTGCCCGGACGGTCTGTTCTGGGCTCAGCCGGAACTGGATCATCTCGATCGCAGGGTCGGGGCCTCCAGATGCGGGGCCTCCAGGCGGGGGGCCTCCAGGCGCGGCACCGAGCTCCTCGGACCAGACGCGAGCGCGGTCGGCGATGCTGGGCATCGGCGCATCGACAAGGATCGGCGTGCGACGCGACCATGCGGGATCCCACGGCCGGGAACCGACCAGGACCACCGGGCAGGCGAGCTCCGAGAATGCCCGCACCGCCGCGGCACCACGCTCGGCGAGCGCCTCCGCAGGCCCGACCACGAGCGCAGATCCCGTGAGGCGGCATTCGCGCGCCGCAACGGCCGCGATCTCGGCCACGTCGTCGGTGGCGGACAGCCGGTCGAGGTCCAGCAGGATGGGGGCGAGCCCAGCATCCTCGATGGCGGCGACGGCCATGGACGTGCCCGCGGATCCGAAACGCTCCCGGACATAGGCCAGGCGCATGCCCGCGTCGATTGCGCGAGCGATCGCCGCACCAGCGCCAAGCCGCAGTGGCCGCGACTCGACCACCAGCATCGCCAGACGCGAGTCAGGCGACGGGTCCTGGAGCAGGTGGCCGGCGACCCGGTCAGGCACCCGAAGTGATCGGGTCAGGAATGGTCGATCGGCCTCCTCCACCAGCAGCAGGCCACCAGCGATGAGCGGCGCGGCAGCATCCAGCCGGGCGCGCGCGCCCGCGGCGCCAGGGATGCCGGTCGCCAGCTCGATGGCCAGCCCGGTACTCGCCCGTCGACGCGAGACATCGTCCTGGAGATAGGCATACAGCCGCTCGAACCGAGGGTCGAGGTCGGGGGCGAGGGCGACGAGCAGGACATCCGTGTCCACGATGGACAGCCCGAATGTCCGCGCCACCTGACGCAGCCGGATCGGGGCCCCACCGTGCTCGGCACCGTCGGCGGCGGCCTCCGCTGCCGCGATGGCCGCGAGCCACGCGTCGGTCGGGCCCGCCTCGAACAGCGCCCGCGGGCCGCCGAGGATCTCGTCGACCTGCGAGTCGGGGATGTAGAGACCGCGGAACCGGTCGTCGGGATCGGGGTCCTGGGCCCGGCGGCGTTCGACCGCCTCCCGGACCCGGACCTCCACGGCCGCCAGACGCGCGACCAGGTAGCCCAACGATGGGTCGGATGTCGCACCCTGGATGTCGGGCACCGAGGCGAGGGTCCCGGGCGAACCCTGGGTGGCCGCCATCACGGCCGTCGGACACCCCGCACGATGATCCGTCGGCCCGGCAACTGAGCGTTGGCCGGTGGCACCTGCGCCCCCGTCGCCTTCCGACCCTTCCCCTTGCCGGTCGCGGCCGGCGTCGCGGGC
>JBBSOS010000046.1:0-11338 GCA_038259505.1 Candidatus Limnocylindrales bacterium
ATCCCAGCGCATCATCAAGGGGTAATACAGCGACGATCTGGCGCGGTAACCGGCCGCCCACATGCGGCCGGTCGGCGAACGGTCGAGCCCGAACAGGGCTCGCTCCGCCGATGACGGTGCGATGGGCATGTCCGCCCACGCAGACCCATCCCAACGCACGGCGAGCGGGTAGCGTGGATCCTCGGTATCGGTGGTCAGGCCGACCGCCCACGCTGCGTCGCCGGAGGCGACCACCGACGCCAGGATCGAGCGGTAGTAGCTGGTATCGGGCATGCCCCAGCCAGGCGAGCAGGTCGGCCCGTCGTCCGCCGTCGATCCCGGTTGCCGGAACCCCTGGGCATCGAAGACGCTGCTGGCGCGTTCGGGGTGCGGCCCGACACCGACCTGGGGGCCGGTCGGGAGCGCGACGAGCATGCCAAGGACAACGCCCATCCAGGCGAGAAAGGGGGACATCGGCGGCCACCTTACCCGGATCGGGCGGTCTGGGCCTTCGGGGCAGGGTCCGCCCGTATACTCGCCCGCACCGATGGACTATGCCGAATCGATCCTGGGACTCGTTGGTGACACGCCGCTCGTGCGTCTCTCACGGGTGACCCGCGATCTGGGCGCTCCTGAGCGCCAGCCCCTGCTGCTGGCCAAGCTCGAGATGCTCAACCCCGGCGGTTCGGTGAAGGACCGCATCGGCCTGCCCATGATCGAAGCGGCCGAGCGAGCTGGCCTGCTCAAGCCCGGCGGCACCATCATCGAGCCGACGAGCGGCAACACCGGCCACGGGCTGGCCATAGCGGCCGTGCTCAAGGGCTATCGCTGCATCTTCGTGATGGCCGACAAGCAATCGACCGAGAAGCAGGATCTGCTCCGGGCATACGGAGCTGAGGTCGTCCTCTGCCCGACCAACGTCCCTCCCGAGTCCCCGGAGAGCTACTACTCGGTGGCGCGCCGGCTCACCCGCGACATCCCGGGCGCCTTTCAGCCGGACCAGTACCACAACATGGAGAACCCGGCGGCTCACGAACTGACCACGGGTCCCGAGATCTGGCGTCAGACGGATGGTCGGGTGACCCATGTGGTCATCGCGGCCGGTACCGGCGGCACCATCAGTGGCGTTGGCCGTTCGCTCAAGACGCTGCGGCCCGGCATCCAGGTCATCGGTGCCGACCCCGAGGGCAGCGTTCTCTCGGGCGACACGGCCCGGCCGTACCTGACCGAGGGTGTCGGCGAGGACTTCCTGCCGGGCACCTTCGACCCGACCGTCGTCGACCGCTGGGTGCGCGTTTCCGACGCGGCGGCGTTCGCGGCAGCCCGCAGGCTAACCCGGGAGGAGGGCATCCTGGCCGGTGAGTCATGCGGCACGGCACTCGTGGCAGCGCTCACCGTCGGCCGTGAGTTGACCCAGGGTGGTGATGGCCCGGAGGCGGTCGTTGTCGTGCTGCTCGCCGATGGTGGTCGCTCGTACCTGTCCAAGCTGTATGACGACGAGTGGATGCGCAAGAACGGCCTCGCCGGAAGCGGCGCCGGTCGGGAACGCGTCCGGGCGGTGCTGGTCGACCGCCATCACGGCCCGGAGCTTCCCCAGGTCGTGCTGGCACGGACGACGGATTCGGTGGCCGCCGTCATCGAGATGCTCCAGCGCTGGGGCATCAGCCAGATGCCCGTGACCGAACGGGACGACGATGCCATCGAGGGCATCGTGGGCTCGGTCGATGAGAAGAGCCTGCTCGATCGTGTGTTCCGCGATCCGACCACGGTCGGCCGAACGGTCGGCGAGCTCATGGAGCGGCCGCTGCCCACCATCGACCTCACCGCCTCTCTCGATGACGCCTTCGATGCACTGTCGAGCGGGGCCTCGGCCCTGGTCGCGATCCAGGACGGTCGGCCAGCCGGGGTCGTGACCAAGCTCGACCTCCTGGAATACCTCGCCCACCAGGGGCGCGCCGGGGCCTGACTGGTGTAGCATCCTTCCAACGCCCTCGGTCGTAACCGATTCGCAACGAATGCGACCGAGCCACAAGGATCTTCGGACTGCGGAAGCCGACTCCGACACCCGTCATGGTGTCTCACGCGCGGCCGGTCCGGCGCTCAGGTGCGATGCAGGAAGTCGCGCCTGCTGGAGGCCGCCGATGACCGCGCTACGCACCGCAGCACCACCCTCGCCGCTGACCCATCTGGGTCGTTCCCGGCACACCAACCTGTCCGTGGCGGAACTGTACGAGCACGCCATCCGGGCGTCCGAGGGCCTCATCGCACAAGGCGGACCGTTGCTGGTGCGGACCGGCCGGCACACGGGCCGTTCGCCCCGTGACAAGTACCTCGTTGACGTCGGGGATGCGCACGAGGGCGTGTGGTGGGGTGGCTTCAATCGACCCATCACTGAGGAGCGCTACGACGCCCTCCGGCAGCGCATGATCGACCACCTCGCGACGCGTGAGGTGTTCGTGCGCGATTGCTACGTGGGTGCCCATCCTCGCTGGCGCCGGTCGGTGCGTGCCTTCACCGAGACGGCCTGGGCGAGCATCTTCTGCAGCAACCTGTTCCGGATGCCGCCCGCGGACGACCTCCCCGGGTTCACGCCCGACTTCACCATCGTCGATGCACCGAGCTTCCGCGCGGACCCCGACCGTGACGGCGTGCGCAGCGAGACGGTCGTCCTCGTGCACCTCGGTCGCCAGGAGATCCTCATCGGGGGCACCGAATACGCGGGCGAGATCAAGAAGGGCGCGTTCGGCATCCTCAACTATCGATTGCCCGACGAGGACGTGCTGCCGATGCACTCGTCCATCAATGTCGGCGCCCGGGGCGACGTGGCCATCTTCTTCGGCCTCTCGGGCACCGGCAAGACCACGCTCTCGGCCGATCCCCACCGAACGCTCATCGGCGATGACGAGCACGGCTGGGGACCCGACGGCGTGTTCAACTTCGAGGGCGGCTGCTACGCCAAGACGATCCGCCTGTCCCATGTCTACGAACCGGATATCTACTCCACGACCCGCCGATTCGGGACCATCCTCGAGAACGTCGCGATCGACCCCGACAGCCGGCTGCTGGACCTGGATTCCCAGCAGCTGACCGAGAACACCCGTGCCGCATTCCCGCTCGACTTCATCAGCAACAGCTCCGACACGGGCATGGCCGGACACCCGTCCAACGTGATCCTCCTGACTGCCGATGCGTTCGGGGTGTTGCCGCCCATCTCGCGATTGACGCGCGACCAGGCGCTCTACCACTTCATCAGCGGCTATACCGCCAAGCTGGCGGGCACCGAGGTCGGCGTCCGGGAGCCCACCGCGACCTTCTCGACCTGTTTCGGGGCGCCGTTCATGCCGCGCCACCCCGCCGTCTATGCCGGGATGCTGGGGGAACGCCTCGACCAGCACGACGTGCCGGTCTGGATGGTCAACACGGGCTGGACCGGCGGCCCGTACGGCGTCGGTGAGCGGATGAACATCCAGCAGACCCGTGACATGGTCCGCGCGGCGCTGGACGGGTCGCTCGCGGACATGGCCACCATGACCGATCCCGTGTTCGGTGTGGAGGTGCCCGTGGCCGTTCCCGGTGTCCCGTCTGGTGTCCTCACGCCCCGGGCGACGTGGCACGACGGCGATGCCTACGACGCGCAGGCCCGCAAGCTTGCGTCCATGTTCGCGGACAACTTCGAGCGCTTCGCGGACCGGGTGTCACATGAGGTCGCCGCGGCAGGGCCCCGCGTCGGCTGACTTCCGGCGCTTGCCCGGACAGCCGGCATCAGGACGTGAACGAGAGCAAGGCCGACAGGGCGAACCCGAACGCCGTCGCGAGGCCGACCGCTCGACCACCCTTGGCGAACGCCTCGGGCATCATGGATTCGGCGAGCATCGCGATGATCGCGCCGGCAGCGAACGTCTGGACCGCCGCGACCAGCTCCCGCGAGGCATCCGCGAGGAGGGCGTATCCAGCGCCCGCGGCGCCGCCGCTCGCGGTCACGACGATGACCCAGAGCAGCAGCACCCGGGACCGTGACACGCCATCCCGAAGCAGGTCCGCGGACGCGCCGAGGGACTCGGGCACGTTGGAGATGAACACCGCCGCCAGGATGGGCAGGCTGATACCGGTGCCTCCGACGAGCGATAGCCCCAGGACCACCGATTCGGGGATGCCATCGAGAACGGCACCCAGCACGATGGCGCTGCCCTCGCCCGAGTCAGACGCGGAGCCGCGGCGGTCGATCAGCAGGCTGCCGCCGAAGAACACAAGGGCGCCGAGCGCGAACCCGACGGCGACGATGGGTGAGCCGAGATCATCGACGAGAGCGTCCTCGACCAGTTCGTACGCCACGGCGCTGATGAGCACGCCAGCGCCGAAGGCGAGCACCAGGCCCAGGACGCGGTCGCTCACGGGGCGCACGAACGACAGCACCGCGCCCAGCACGAGCGACGATGCAGCGATCGTGCCCCACATCAGGGCGTCGATCATCGCGGTTTCCGACCGGTGTGCAGGGTCACGATGCCGAGCGTCATCGGCCGCCACGACACGTCCCTCAACCCGACGTCGCACATGATCTGGGCGACCTGCGCCGGGTCGGGGTAGTCCTGCGTGCTGGACACGAGGTAGGAGTACGCCGCCGGCTGACCAGCCAGTCGACCGACCAGGGGCACGATGCGATCGAACCATGCCTGGGCGGCGCGTGCGAGGAGGCTGGTCGGGCGCGCGATCTCGAGGCACACCACCCGACCGCCGGGCCTGACGGCCCGGGCCATCTCCGCGAACCCCCGTCGGTAGTCGGCCAGGTTGCGCATGCCGAAGGCGATGACCGCCGCGTCGAACGTCTCGTCGGGGACGGGGAGTGCCAGGGCGTCACCGGTGACGAACGTGAGGCCGTTCCGGGACGCGTGTCGCCTCCGGGCCACTGCCAGCATCCCCTCGGCGAAGTCGATCCCCTCCACCTCCCCGCCTGGCTGGACCCGCTGCCACATCTCCGCGGCGACCTTGCCGGTGCCGGTCGCGACGTCCAATGCGCGCATCCCTGGTGCGAGCGCCGCGGCACGCACGACGCGCCGTCGCCAACGTGGCTCCTGAAACCCGCTGATGAAGGTGTTCATGGGGTCGTAGACGTCGCTGATGGTGTCGAACATGTCGCGGATGCGGTCAGGATCGACGGGGTTGCCCGTCACGGTGAGCCTCCAGGTGGGGGAGCGGCAGATGCCGGAGCGTCCGGTGAGCCTGCCAGCGCGATGACCACCGGCGCGATCGCGGTCGGTCGGCTGACGGGTCCGCCATGCCCCAGGGTCGGGAAGTGGTGGGTATGGACCGTCACGCCGAACTGCTGGAGCGACCCTGCGACCGCGGCGTACGGTCCCCGGCTGCGACCTCCGAGCCCGACGTGAATGGGCGTCCGGATGCCCTGGAGGCCGGCAGGATCGAACCCAGCCAGTGCCGCATCCGCGACCGCCGATCGACCCTCGCGTTCGAACTGGGCGAGTACCGGAGCGGGCAGCCGACGGGTCGCGCCGGGCCCGTTGACCGTCTCGAGGAACGCGAGCGCCGCGGCGCCCGATCCATCCCGTCGCGCGATATCCGTTATCCGTTGACCCAGCAGCCGGGAGTCCGATGCTCCACCGGGCAACACCCCAAGGTAGGGCGGCTCGAACAGGAATGCGCCGGCGATCCTCCCAGGGTGGCGCGCGGCGATCTCCAGGCCGACGCAACCCCCATACGAGTGGCCGACCAGGAACACCCGTTCGCCGGGTGCCAACGCGTCGAGCACCGCGATGACGTCGTCGATGTGGGCCCCTGCCTCGATGGGCCCCAGGACATCGCCTGGCGGCATCTCGCTGGAACCCGCCGATCGCCGGTCGATGGCCAGGATCGTATGCTCCCGGGACAGTTCGACCGCGAGCGGGTCCAGCTCCCGGGCATTGGCGAGCGTGGCGTGGAGCAGCACGAGCACGGGACCCAGACCCCTGCGACGGACATGGATCCGGGCACCATCGGGTCGTTCCACGAACAGGTCCGTCGCGATCGATGCGAGCATCCGGCGCACGTCGCGCCGGATCACCTTGCCCGAAGCGGTCCGGGGGATCGCCTCCACCGGCTCGATGGTCGATGGCACGCTGAACGCCGGCAGCCGATCGCGGGCGAAGCGTGCGATGTCCTCCACGTCCACGTCCGCGCCGGGTCGGGCGACGATCGCTGCCGCCGGCATCGATCCCCACGTCGGGTCGGGCCATGCCACCACGGCGACATCGGCGATGTCGGGGTGGGCGAGCATCACGCTCTCGACAGCGACCGGGGAGATGTTCTCGCCACCCGAGACGATGAGCTCTGCATCCCTGCCCGTGATGGTCAACAGGCCGTTCGCGTCGAGGCGGCCGCGGTCCCCCGTGTGCAGCCAGCCGCCGTCGAGTGCCGCCCTGGTCCCGACATCGTCCTCGTCGTACCCTTGGAACACGCTCGGCCCGCTGACGCTGATGTGACCCTCGACGTCGATGGGCGCCGGCATGTCGCGGTCGAGCATCACCCGGACCCGCATCCCCGGTAAAGCGCGTCCGGAACTGCCCGGATGCGCTCGTGCCTCGTCGGCCGCGAGCGCGGTGACCCCGGAGGCGGCCTCGGTCATGCCATACGTCGGCCCGACCGGCCGCCCCGCCGCGATCGCCCGCGTGACCAGTGCCGCCGGGATCGGCGCGCCGCCGAGGAGCAGCGCCCGGAGGACGGGAGCCACGACGGGCCCCTCGTCGAGCACGCGGACGAGCTGTGTGGGCACCAGCGACACGTGGGTCACCCCGTCCTCGGCGAGCGAACGTCGCACCGCGGTCGGGTCGAACCGGTCCTGGACCGTGAGGCGTGCCCCGGAACACGCGGATCGCAGGACGACACCCAGCCCCGCGACATGCGACAGGGGCAGAGCGGCAAGCCAGTGATCATCGGGCCGGGCACCCAGGAACTTCGCCCAGGCACCGGCGCTCGCGAACAGGTTGGCATGTGTCAGGAGCACGCCCTTGGATGCTGCCGTCGTGCCGGATGTGAACACGACGGCACCGACCGCGCTCGCATCTACGGAGTCCCGGCCCGGGGCTGGACCAGCAATGGGGGCAGGCACGGTGGCAGCAACGACCGGTAACGCCAGCAGCATCAGCGATGGCCGTGCGTCTGCGAGCTGGGCCGCGACCGAGGCGTGCGGTGCATCGTGGATGAGCAGCGACGTCCGCGATCGTTCCAGGAGTTGCACGAGTCCGGTCGTGGTGAGTCGCCGCTGTAGTGGCACCAGGGTCATCCCGGCGCGGCGCACCGCATTGATGGCCACGACGGCGTCGCCGCTGTCCAGCGCCAGCAGCGCCACACGCTCATGTGGCTGGGTCAGCAGATGACCGGCGAGGACATCCGCCGCGACCAGCAGCTCCCGCCACGTCCATCGCTGAGCGCCATCGATGAGGGCCACATCGTCCGGTCGAGCACGAGCGGTGCGCACGAGCGGGTCGATCACGAGCGGGTCGATCACGAGTCGGCCCCGATGCCGTCGGCCCCCGGGACGAGCGTGACGCCGAGACCCGGGCTGGTCGGGACCCGGATGGCGCCGGCCACGATGGGCAGGCTGCCGCCGATGAGGTCCGATCCCAGGAGTGCTGCGGTGCCCAGGCCATGCGCCCGGTCGTGCCCGACCGTCGCTGCGACGTGGAGCGCCGCCGCCAGCCCGATGCCCGAGTCGTACATGGTCGAGATGGTGACCGGGATACCGGCCGTCGCCGCGACGTCCGCGATCTCGACACTCGCACGCGGCCCGCCCACACGCGCAAGCTTGACCACCAGCACGTCGCACGCACCCGCACCGATGAGCGACCGGGCAGCATCGAGGTCCGTGAGCGACTCGTCGGCCGCGATAGGCATCGCTACCGCGGCCCGGATCCGGGCGAGCGCCGATACGCCGGCCGATGGCGCTATCGGCTGCTCCACGTATTCCAGGTCCACGTCGGGCAATGCGCCGAGCCACCTGATGGCCGCTTCCTCGGGCAGGTCGCCATTCAGGTCGAGCCGCAGGCCGACCGACGGCCCGACCGCCGCCCGGATGGCTCGCAGGGATGCACCGACGGCGTCACCGTCGCTTTCCCCGGTGCGGTCGGCGGCACGCTTGATCTTGATGCTCCCGAAGCCGGCGTCGGCCAGGTCACGGGCACGCCCCGCGTCCGCGTCCGCCGAGCCGGTGCCGATCTGCGGGAGTCCGTTCACCACCACCATGCGGCCGCCACCGCCCAGGACATCGGTCATGGAGCGGCCGCTCATCTGGCCCATGATGTCGAGCAGCGCACAGTCGACGGCCGCCCGCAACCTCCCCTGGGGCAACGGAGCTTCGTCGGGTGGGGCTCCCGCCAAGGCCTTCGCGATGGCGTCCACGGTGGTCTCCAGGGCGTGCGGGAGCTCGGGGCCGGCCATCTCCCCGAGCCCGACCAGTCCGTCGTCGGTCGCGATGCGCAGGACGCCGATCTCCTGGGTCGACAGCATCGACGTGCCGTAGCGGACCGGTTCCCGGAACGGCAACCGCCGCCGTTCGAGGGTCGCGGACACGATGCGACTCATGACGGCGCGACGACGGGATGCAGCGCCAACCCCGTCGCGAACAGCAGCGCAAAGACGAGCTGCAGCCGCGCCGTGCCCCGCAGCACCGGATTGAGCCTGCGCGGGTCGCCCACCGCGAACACCGTACGTACCAGGGGGATGGCCAATGGCAGGCCGAGCAGCGGCAACAGCACGGTGAGGCTGGCGGCGCCCACCAACAGCAGGACCACGGGGATCGCGTACGCGACCAGGAGCATGACGAGGTACTCCAGTTGCGCGAAGCGCGACCCGAGCAGCACCGCCAGGGTCCGCTTGTCGGCCCGGGTGTCGGGTCCGATATCGCGCAGGTTGTTGACGACCAGGATGGCGGTCACGAGTAGCCCGACCGGGATGGACGCAGCGAACCCGAGGGCGCTCCAGGAGCCGGTCTGGAGGTATGCCGTGCCGGCCACGGCGACGACGCCGAAGAAGCAGAACACGGCGACCTCGCCCAGACCTCGATAGCCATATGGGAACGGTCCGCCGGTGTAGGCCACCGCCGCGACCAGGGCGAGCGCGCCCAGGACCACCAGCACCGGGCCGCCGACGACCACGAGGACGAGCCCGAAACCGGCTGCGAGGGCGAGCGCGACCAGGGTCCCGATGGCCAGCTGGCGCTCGCTCAGCAGACCTCCTGCGGCCGCCCGCGGTGGCCCCAGTCGATCCGTCGAGTCGGCACCTGAACGGTGGTCGAACAGGTCGTTGGACAGGTTCGCGGCCACCTGGAGGAGCAACGCGACCGCGAGACATGCGACCGCGACCACGGGTCGGAATGCGCCCTCTGCGATGCCCACCCCGAGGCCCACCGCGACCGGGCCGACGGCCGCTGGCAGCGTGGCCGGACGACACGCCATGACCCAGATACGGGCCGTGGACGGACGGGGTCCCACGGTCACAGCAGGCTGCCACACGATGCGCTCAGGGCCGGCGCGGGAATCGCGAGTAGTCGGCCGGGCGCTTCTCGAGGAATGCCTGGCTGCCCTCGTGTGCCTCGTCGGTGGTGTAGAACAGCATCGTGGCGTCGCCGGCCAGCTCCTGGAGGCCCGCCAGGCCATCAACGTCCGCGTTGAACGCCCGCTTGAGGAACCGGATGGCCGTCGGGCTCTTCTCGAGGATCTCGTCACACCAGCGGATGCCTTCCGCTTCCAGCTCGGCGAGGGGCACGACCGCAGTCACGAGGCCCATCTCGAGTGCCTGGTGAGCGTCGTACTGGCGACACAGGTACCAGATCTCGCGAGCTTTCTTGTGGCCCACGATGCGTGCCAGCATGGTCGCTCCGTAGCCGGCGTCGAAGGAGCCGACGCGGGGCCCGGTCTGGCCGAAGATGGCGTTCTCGGATGCGATCGAGAGGTCGCAGATGACATGCAGCACGTGGCCGCCGCCGATGGCGTAGCCATTGACGAGCGCGATGACCGGGATGGGCAACGACCGGATCAGTCGCTGCAGGTCGAGCACGTTGAGACGCGCGACGCCGTCAGCGTCCCGGTAGCCGCCGCGGACCTTGACGCTCTGGTCGCCGCCGGAACAGAACGCGACGTCACCCGCACCCGTGAGGAGGGCGACCCCGATCGACGGGTCGTCGCGCACGTGCCGGAATGCGTCGAGCATCTCCGTCACCGTCTGGGGTCGGAATGCGTTGCGTACCTGCTGCCGGTCGATGGTGATCCGGGCGATACCGGTGCCCGAGTGCTCGAAGTGGATGTCCTCGTATCCGCGGACCGCGGTCCAGGTGACAGACATGGCTGACCTCATGCGACGGGGATCTGGATGGGCGAGACGGTCGACGTCGGGAGGAAGGCGGTGACCAGGTGGCTGAACCGCCCCGGCGTCTCGATATGTGGCGTGTGACCAGCGTCGTCGAGTCGCTGGTGCACGGCGCCTGGGATGCGCCGGGCGACGTCGGCGCCGGCTGCCGAGCCACGTGGGTCGAGATCACCGGTGATGACCAGCGTCGGTGCCTCGATCGCGGCGAGAAGACCGTGCAGCGGCGCCATCACGCCCTGACCCGCGCCCAGCAGGCTGGCCGCGAGACCGTCGGGTCGGTTGGCACGCCGGATCGCGGCGAGGCGCTCGCGCACCTCCGGATCGAGCGATCCCTGGCTCGCGAAGATCGGCTGCGCTGACCAGTCACGGACGAAGTCATCCAGATCGCCACGCTGCAACTGCTCGACCCATCGCTGGTCGGCGGCTCGTCGCCCGTCGCGACGGACGGCGTCCTCGAGACCCGCCGAGGGAGATTCGAGGACCAGGCGACGGACCGAACGGGGACTGGCGATGGCGATCCGGAGGGCGATCCGGGCCCCGAAGGAGTAGCCCAGGACGTCGGCGGGGGCTGCGTCGAGGCCCGCCAGGATGCGCGCGATGTCCACTGCCTGTCGATCCACGGCATGGCGTGCAGGCGGAGGGGCATCGGAGCCCCCATGGCCCAGCAGGTCGACCGCGATGACGCGACGGCCCGGCAGGAGGTCCGGGATCATGGCCGCCCAGCTCGCGGCGCTGCCCGTGAAGCCATGGATGAGGAGCAGTGACGTGCCCGACCCGACCATGTCGATGTCATAGCCGGTGCCGTCGTCCATGACTATCCTGGTCATCGGAGCCCGTCCGCGACGGCATCCTGGACCAGTCGATGGAGGGCCACATTGCGAGCGCGATCGGTCCGCAGCCGCATGACCCGCACGCCCGGCCGTGCCATCGACGCTGCCACCGCGGTGCCGATGTCGTCCGGCGCCAGCTCCTGGGTCTGGGCGCCCAGGACCGCCGCGATCGCCAGCAC
>JBBSOS010000047.1:0-11236 GCA_038259505.1 Candidatus Limnocylindrales bacterium
ACGCCGGGGGCCCCAGCCCCCGGCGTTTGTGTGCCTGTCATGCGAGCGATGGCGTCCCTGGTCCCGGGACTCCTGGTCAGGCCTTCGCGCTGGGCACCGGCGATCCGGCGGCCGCACTCGGCGTCGGCTCGCCGGGCAGCATGGGCCTGATCACCATGTTGGTGCGAGTACCGTCTGGCGCTGTGAACAGCAGCCCTGCGACGCCGCCGCTCGGCACCTCGGTCACCTGGGCCACCTGCTCGGCCGTCAGCACGGCAACCGGAAGGTCTTGCTGGTCCGCCGTGAAGTCGGACGGCTCGAAGTCGGTGAACGGCCACGGCGACGCGGGTTCGGTGTTGCCTTCGAAGTCGGGATACAGGGTCGCCAGGTAGGTGCTCGGCTGGTACTCGGTCGACGTCACGCCCATCTGCTCCAGGTGGGGCCCAAAGTCCGAGAGTTCCTGGCCCAGGGCGGCCAACTGGGCCAGTTCCTCAGCATCTTCGGTCGGATCGGGGTTCTCGACTCCCAGGGCGTACACCGCAACCACCTTCGATACGCCGCCGTCGTGGACCACGAAGGTCGTGGTCGGCATGTCGGTGACGAAGAACTGGTCGTAGGTGGGCTTGGCGTTCGCAAGGCCGCCCGGGCCCAACGCGTACGCGATGAGCTCGTCAGTCTGGGCCTGACTCAACTGCGCCTGCATCAGCGGCGCCAGCTCCATGACGGGCGCGTTGTAGGTGATGTCGTCCGAGGCAGGACGATAGATGACGGTGCCATCGGCATACAGCGTGACGACGGGCATCGTGAGCAGCCGGTAGCTGACCGGGACAAAGCCACAGCAACTGCTCATCTGGAGCACGATCGTGTCCGGGGTCGCAGGTCCGGCGCTCGGGGATGGCGAAGTAGCGGTTGCGACCCCCCCAGATACGGCGGCCATGCCGATGCTCAACGCAAGGGCAGCAAGACGATCGTGGCGGGCGGCGTGTGGTGTGTGCATCCGTGCAGGACGCCAGGACCGTCGCTTCGGTTCCCGGTCGGTCGACCACGTCGCCGACGAGTCACTCGTGGCGTCGGTGGCAACACTCGCCGAGCGCAGTACCCTGCCACCCATGGGTATCCGGCCATGGCCGACGCTGACGCTCCTGATGGAAGGCGGGCCGGATGATGGACTCGTCATCAACATCGCGGCTGGCGCGGATCCGGAGCCACCCGGGGAACTCCTCTCGGCAGTCGACCCACTCGGTGGCCGGTATCTGCGCAACGCGACCGATACCAGCTGCTCGACGTGGACGTATCGGTGGGTCCCGGGAAGCCAGACCGCCGAGGACTAGGACGCCGACTGCTCTGCGAAGAAGATCATGTCCAGGTCGCCCGGTGACCGACCGGCCTGGGTGAGCAGCGCAGCCGCCTCGGCCCGGTGCTGTGTCCCGTGATTGACGACGTGCGCCAGCATCTGCCAGTACGCAACGCCGTCATCCGTGCGGCGGAGCCACGCGTTGTCGAGCGACGCCAACCATGCATCGATCCCGTGCCACGTGTCCTCCCACAAGGCACGCAACTCGTCAGTCGCCGGAAGTGCGTCGCGCTCCGGCCGCGGCGTGACCCCGTCCTCCATCAGGCCGTGCCACCAGCGCTGGGTCGCTCCCAACTGATGGACCAGGATGCCGCCAAGGCCGCGGTCGCCGAACACGCCGCTCGCCGACCAGGTCGACTCGTCGACGTCATCGATCTCGTCGAGGATCCTGTTCGTCGCCCACCGATCGTAGGCGAACAGGAATCGGATGTCGCTGATATCCATCGGAGTGATCCCCCGTCGTATCCTGCAACCAGGTCGGACGCAGGAGCACACCATACACACGGGAGGGCCGACGCTGACCGTCGCCAGCCAGGCTGGCGGCCGCAGGGATGGCGGGATCCCCCAGGCCACGCGGAGGACAGGCATGGACGACGCAGTCCGACAGGCGCTCGAGCACGGACACACCATCGACATCACGACCACGGGACGCACGAGCGGTCAGCCGCGGCGTATCGAGATCATGTTCCATCGCCTCGATGGACGGATCTACATCAGTGGCATGCCCAACCCCAGGAAGCGCTCCTGGATCGCCAACCTGGAGGCGGATTCGCGATTCACGTTCCACCTCAAGGGCGCTGTCACAGCGGATCTGCCAGCGAGCGCACGGGTCATCGATGGCGATGAGGAGCGGCGTCAGGTCCTGCCGCTGGTGGCCGCCGTATGGGGCCGCACTGACCTCGAGGAGATGGTCGCGCATAGTCCGCTCGTCGAGGTCCACATCGACGGCTACGGGGACGGCGTCTCGACCCAAGGGTAGGTCGGACCTGCATGGGATCACGACGATGTCCTCTCGCACGACCGATGCGGCGTGTCGCGGGCACAGAGAAGCCCGGATCCCTTGGCAGGTTGGACCCGGGCCTCTCCGACACCGGTATGGTGCGCTGGTGGCGATGACCCGGTCGAGGGTACGGAGGTCATAGGGCCCGGGGGTACGATCTCCAGGCCATCGCCGAGCACGGGGATCCGAACGATGGTGCATGATCTCGACCGCTTCCTGAGTCGGTGTTCGCGAGGGTGCTCGAGCGCTGCTGGGCAGGCACACCCGATCGGGCCACGGACGACCTGCTGCGCCACGGCTGAGACCGATGTCGATGTAGGTCGCGGGCCCCGCGCGCGCCGATCGCGCCGAGTGCGATGCCGCTCTGGCCGCGTCTCGAAGTCCCGCTCACGGACCTGGAGCGAATCACGGCGCGCACCCTGGTCATGATCGCCGACCGGGACATGGTCACCGTCGCTCACGCCGATGCCATGCGCAACGCCCTGCCGCACGCGCAACTCGCCGTCCTGCCCGGGGCGGACCATGGACTCCCGATGGAGCGTCCCCACCTGGTGGCCCCGTTGATCCTGGACTTCCTCGACGATATGCTCAAGGCGGGGGACGCCACGTAGCCCTGACGAGCGGCGACAATGGACCCCATCGCGCGTCCATCGCGGACGCTGACCGCGTCTGGGCGGTGCGACCGGTGCACGGGAGAGGATCATCGACATGGCCGACGAGGACCGGGGCCTCCCCAACGCCAGGGCGTCAAAGCGCGCCGTGGCGTCCACGCGCTCCGAGGCGCCAAGACGCGCCGTGGCGCGCGACTGGATCGAGGGCATCGACCCTCGGCTGGAGGTCCTCTCGGCGGCACCGCTGGTGCTCCAGACCCCCCTCGACCTACTCTCAGGTGCCCAGCTGACCGAAGCATCGGTGCTGTTCGTGCGCAACTGCCAGGACCCGCCGGATGCGATGACCATGGCGCCGATGCCCATCGACGACTGGCAGTTGGAACTGGTCGGCCTCGTCCGCCCGGGACCGGTGACCATCCGAGCGGCCGACCTGCTCGGCATGGAGCAGGAGCAGCTCGAGATGGTGCTCGTGTGCGCTGGCAATGGTCGCACGGGGTATGCGGGCGTCCCCGGAACGCCCTGGGGCAGCGGAGGCATCGGCAATGTCCGCTTCGGCGGCGTCGCCCTGTCCGCGATCCTCGACCGCTGGAGGGTGGAGATCGAACCACGCGCGCGGTTCCTGACCGCGGAGTCACTCAAGCTGTCCGACGCGAACGAGAGCCGCGACTTCGAACACAGCCTGCCGCTCGCCGACGTCCTGGAGCGGAGCATCATCGCGCTGACCCTCAACGGCGAGCCTATCCCGGGCATCCATGGCGGTCCGGTCCGATTGGTGACGCCCGGCTTCTACGGCACCATGCAGGTGAAGTGGCTGAGGCGTCTCCGGTTCGAGACCACCGAGTCGACCAGCTTCTACCACGCGATCGAATACCGCGTGCCCCTCGAACGCGTGCGGCCCGGCGACGGCTTCCGGTTCTCCGTGGCCAACAGCCGGCCGACCTGGGCAGTGCGCCTGGCGAGTTCCATCCTCGATCCGCGACCAGGGTCGACCGTCGACGCAGGCGACGTGACCATCAGTGGCGTCGCCTGGAACGATGGGTCCGCGGCGGTCGGGACGGTGGTGGTCTCGACCGACCACGGCAACTCGTGGCACGCCGCGCAGGTCGAGATGCCCGAGAGCCCCTATGCCTGGTATCGATGGTCACTGCGCGTGAGCCTCGGACCCGGCTCGCATGAGATCTGGTCGAGGGCGATCGATGCGCTCGGTCGCACGCAGCCGCTCGATGGGTCCGTGCACTGGAACCCGAACGGCTATGAATGGGCGGGTGTAGCCAGAACGACGCTGACCGTCGGATGAACCATGCCTACTGGCGTGCCATCGCGATCTTCAGCCGCTCGTCGGCCGTGATGAGGTGATCGAGGTCCTCGGCAGCAGCGCCGGTGTCGAACTCGACCCACGCGACCCGCCCGTTGAACGGGACACCCGCACCTGACAGATCGTCGGTCACGGGCGTTCCGCTGTCGTTGCCCACGTCCGTGGTCTCGTCCGCCGAGAAGATCATCGGCACCGTTGCCTCGACCCGACCCGTGGCGGTCTGCGTGCCGTTCAGGAACAGGTTGACCGTGCCGCCCTTGCCCAGGCCGCCGCCGTCGTAGCCGAACTCCATGCGCAGCTGATGCTCGCCGGGTGGGACGATGTCGTCCCCGACGATCTTGAAGCGCCGAAGGCCGAACAGGTTGTAGCAATACGCCGGGCGACCGTCCAGCAGGTAGAGCGACCAGCCACCGAACGCGCCGCCCTGCGCGACGATCGTGCCATGGCCGCCACCCGCCGGGACCTCGAGATTCGCGGTCACGGCATGGGACTTGTTCTTGAGCACGATGCATGAGTTCTCGCTGAGCCTGCCCATGCCCCCGAACAGCAACTGCCGAACACCGCGGACCAGGACCGGCCGACCAGCGAGGTCGGCATTGAAGCGTTCCACGCGCCGGTCGTCGAGCGGCAGCACGTTGTACTTGCCGGCCTCGATGAGGAACAGTCGCTGCAGGTGTGCGAGACGCTCGGGCTGCTCCGTGGCGAGGTCATGTGCCTGGGTCCAGTCGTCGGGTGCGTACAACTCCCACACGTCGTCGTCATAGGCCGGCATCGCAGCCATGACCCAGGGGACGGAGTGCCGGGTCACCGCCGTCCAGCCCTGGTGATAGATGCCCCGGTTGACGAACATCTCGAAGTACTGCGTGGTGTGCCGATCGGGCACGTCCGCCGCATCGAAGCTGTAGGTCATCGAGACACCTTCGAGCGGTGCCTGCTGGATGCCATTCACGAAGCTTGGATGCGGCAGTCCGGCGACCTCGAGGACGGTCGGCGCGACGTCGATGACGTGATGAAACTGGTGACGGGTCTCGCCCTGCGCGGCGATCCCCTTGGGCCAGTGGACGATGGTGCCGTTGCGGGTGCCACCCCAGTGCGACGCCACCTGCTTGGTCCACTGGTAGGGCGTGTCCATCGCATGCGCCCAGCCCACTGCGTAGTGGTTGTACGCCGCCGGGGTACCGAACTCATCGAGGTGCTCGGCCATGAACTCGGTGGTCATCAAGCCGAACGCGCCGTTGAGGCTGATCAGCTCGTTGAAGGTGCCTTCGATATCACCTTCCGCGGAGGCGCCGTTGTCGCCGATGATCACGTACACCAGGGTGTCGTCGAGGACACCCAGGTCCTCGAGGGAGTCGAGGAACCGGCCGATGTGGTGGTCGGTATGCTCCAGGAACCCCGCGTAGACCTCCATCTGGCGCGCCAGCACGGGCTTGAGGTCGTCGGCGATCTCCGCCCACGCCGGGATCTCCTGGGGCCGCGGCGTCAGCGCCGCGTCGGGCGGCACGACAGCCAGCTCCTTCTGGCGGGCGATGGTGCGCTCGCGGAGCGCATCCCAGCCGTCATCGAAGGCGCCCTGGTACTTCGCACTCCACTCTGCCGGCACGTGATGGGGCGCGTGCGTGGCACCCGGTGCGTAGTAGACGAAGAACGGCTTGTCGGGCATGAGCGCCTTCTGCTGACCGACCCACTCGATCGCCTGGTCGGTCATGTCCGCCGTGAAGTGATACCCCTCCTCCGGCGTCCGGTCCGGCTCGACGGGCACGGTGTCCCGGTACAGGGCCGGCGCGTACTGGTTGGTCTCGCCACCGATGAACCCGTAGAAGTGCTCACACCCATTCCCCGGGCTTGGCCAGCGCTCGATTCGTCGGGCCCGTCGGACGCCTCTCCATCCATCTCGGGCCATCGTCGGGATTCGTGCCTATGATGGACGGTCGGGTCGGGCCGGACGATGGTCGGATCGGCGCGACCGGCGACCAGGAACAGGAGTTGTGACATGCGACTTCGATGCCCGATGGCTGGCGTCGTGCTGGCCACCATCGCGTCACTCTGCGTGGCGGCCGCACCCGTCGCGATCGCCCAGGACGAGAGTCCCGGCGCGAGCCCCGGTAGTAGCATGCCGCCCCCGCCCAGCGCGTTCTGCGCCATCCTCGCGCCCACCGATGTGAGCGGGGTCACCGGTGCCGACGTGACCGTTGGCAACAGCACCGGCACGTCATGCAGTTACACAGCCGCAGATGGATCGACGCTCACGGTGCTGCTCGAGGCCGGCGACCTCGCGACCATCACGGGCGCCTCACCAAGCGACGAAGGCACCACCGTTGCCGGCCAGCCTGCCTATGTCACGCCCGACGGTACGGTGCTGTACGTCCAGACGGTCGAGGGCGTGTTAAGCCTCGGGGCCCTCGGGTTCCCCGGGGACGCGGCCACGACCACGTCGGACCTCATGTCGCTCGCCGAGATCGGCGTACCACGGCTGGCGTCGATCCCGCTCCCGTCCGCGGGGCCCGTGGCATCGCTGGAGCCGTCGCCATCGATGGTGGCGGCCGCCGATCCGGAGCTGGGCGCGATGTTCCCCACCACCATCGGAGGCCAGCCGATCATCGTCCAGACCCATACCGCGCGTCAGCTCGCCGAGACGGGCATGACGTCGGCGACCAGGAAGGCCATCGTGGCCGGGCTGGCCGCAGTGGGCAAGACCCTCGACGACATGTCCCTCGGCTTCTCGTCGTATGCCAACGGCGACCTGTCGGCAGTCCGGGTGCGCGGTGTGGATGCCGCGAGCATCGAACCGCAGTTGCTCCGGCTCATGATCTCGGGCTACTCCAAGCCCAGGCAGACTCCGACCAAGCTGCATGGCAAGAAGGTCATCAAGGTCACCGAAGGCAAGGGCTCAGCTCATGCCGATCCGACGTACTTCTACGCCCACGATGATGTGCTGTGGGAGATGCAGGCGCCCGAACCGGATCTCACGGAGATCTTCGCGGACCTGCCCTGAGTCCGGACGGGTGTCACATGTCTGGAGGCCACGGCGGGGCGCCGCTGTCTGACGTCGCATGAACGCGCAGGATCTGCTCGCCGAGCGCTTCGAGGCACATCGCTCCCCGTTGCGCAGCGTGGCGTTCCGGATGCTCGGCTCCACGGCAGAGGCAGACGACGCCGTGCAGGAATCGTGGATCCGCCTGAGCCGCACCGACTCGGGCGATATCGATGACCTGCGTGCGTGGCTGACCACGGTCGTCGCGCGGGTCTGCCTCAACATGCTCCGGGCCCGCAGGTCGCGCCGGGAATCGTCCCTGGAGACCTATGTCCCCGATCCGATCCTGAGTCCCCCATCGGGCATCGACCCCGAGCAGCGAGCCCTGATCGGAGATTCGGTCGCCATGGCCATGCTGGTCGTCCTCGATACCCTGGCGCCCGCGGAACGGGTCGCTTTCGTGCTGCACGATGTCTTCGAGGTGCCGTTCGACGATATCGCGCCGATCGTCGGCCGTACGCCGGCGGCAACAAGGCAGCTCGCGAGCCGTGCCCGTCGTCGCGTCCAGGGAGCACCTGTGCCCGATGTCGACCTCGCTGGCCAATGGGCAGTCGTCGACGCCTTTCTCGCCGCGGCTCGTGACGGCGACTTCGAACGTCTCCTGGCAGCCCTCGACCCGGCGGTCGTGCTGCGCTCCGACGGCGGCAGCGCACGTCCGAACCTGGCCTCGCTGCTGCGAGGCGCCCATGCCGTCGCAGAAGGGGCGATGACGTTCCGCCGGGCCGCGGAGACGGCGACGCGAGTCCTGGTCAACGGGGTACCGGGTGGTATCGCGCGGGCGCCCAACGGGATCCCGTTCGCGATCGTGGCACTGACGGTCAGGCGCGGCTTGATCGTCACGATCGACGTGCTGGCGGATCCGGACCGACTGGCACAGGTGGACCGCCGTGCGATCGCGGGCTGAGGGTCGCAGATGTCCATGAGGGTGGTCACACCCGCGGGTGCTGGCGGGTCTCATGTATATCGACCCCATCGACGCACGAAGGAGCACCCAGCACATGAACGTTCGAGTCGCACGAGCCAATGACGTACCCCGGTGGGTCGCGTGGTTCAGCCCGTTCCTCAAGTCCCTGTTGGCGGTGGGCATCCCGGTCGGACCCAACGCACTCATCACCATCCGCGGCCGGACGAGCGGCCTGCCCCGCAGCACGCCAGTGGCCATCATCGAGGTTTCCGGCAGGCGCTGGATCTGGGCGCCCTGGGGCGAGGTCCACTGGGTCCGCAACCTGCGTGCAGCCGGCCGGGCGACGATCACCCTGCGACGTCGACAGGAAGAGGTCAGCGCCACGGAGCTCGACCCGGCGGAACGAGTCGCATTCTTCCGGGACATCCTTGGCCCGTTCGCGCGATCCATCCCGGGCGGCGTCACGTTCATCCGTCTCGTCGACCAGACCGACCTGCACGATCCGGTCCAGGCGGCCGAGGGTCGATCGGTCTTCGAGCTGCACGGGACCTGATCGGACGGGCCAGATCAGACCAGTCGGGCTGCCACTCGCGACGGCGTCAGCGCGTCCGGGGAGACCTGGAGTCCCATGTGCTCGGCAAGGTAGGCGCCGTCCAGGGTCGGCCCGAAGAGGGTCGCGGACGCGAGGGTGTGCTGCCAGTGCAGGCCCAGGAAGTAGAGACCCGCGACCTCGCTCACGCCGCGACGGTGTCGCGGGTAGCCCTGGGCGTCCAGGATGGGCAGGTCGATCCAGCCCAGGTCCGGCCGGTATCCCGTCGCCCACAGCACCACGGAGATGCCACTCGCATGCAGGTCGACCTCGGTCGGCCCCGATTCGACTCGCCCAGCTGGGTCCCGCTCGTCGGGCGGCGCGTCGATACCGGCTCGCTCGACGAACGTGTCGATCAGCGGACGTATCCCTCGCTCGAATGCCTGGTCGGCGCCGGCAACGTTGCGCACCAGGTCGTCGGCGAGTCCGATACGGTGGCCGTCCGCCCCCTCGATGCGACCTAGCAGCGTGAGCCCGTCGAGCGACAACTGATGGAGGTCGACGTCGTGTCCACCATCCTGGCCGGACAACTGCGGGCTCCCCGCCAGTCGCATGGCTGGATCTGGTAGTTGCTCCGCGCTCGGCAACCGAACGCCCACCTCGTCTCCATGAAGCGCCATCGCGGCCAGCCAGCGGAAGATGTCCCGGCCGCGATAGCGTCGGGGCACACGGCCGCTGCGTCCCACCGACAGGTACACCTGCCGCCCTGCCTGCATGAGCTCCTCGGCGAGCTGGGCCCCAGTCTGACCACTGCCGACGATGAGCACAGCACCGGGCGGCAGGGAGGATGGTTCGCGATAGGCCTGGGCGTGCAGCTGCAAGACGTCCGCGGGGAGTCCCGCCGATGGCGCCGGAACGTTCGCCATGCCGTAGCTGCCGCCTGCGGCGATGACCTGATCGGCGGTCACGATGCCCTGGTCCGTCTCGAGCCGGAAGCCACCGTCGTCACGCGCCGCCAGGCGTCGGACGTCAGTACCCGCCGCGATCGGCGATCCGACGATCGCTGCGTAGCCTGCAACGCGCGCATGGATCTCGTCGCGCGGCATGAACCCGTCCGGCGACCCGCCGTCGTACTGCGCGTCAGGGAAGCTGGCCGTCCAGTTCGGGGTCACGAGCCGGAATGAGTCCCAGAGGTCGGACCAGCTCCCACCGGGCGATGACCTCCGATCGACGATCAGGTGGTCACGACCCGCCTGGCCCAGGAACCAGCCCATCACCAGACCTGCATGGCCGGCCCCGACGACGAGCGTCTCGACATGCGTAGGGATCTGCATCGGGATTCCTCCTTCGGGATCACGCCTGGGAACGACGGTATCCACCATCGATGCCGGCGGGAAGTTCGAAGGACGAACTTTGCGGGCGGACGCCAGGGGATCAGACTGGTCCCATGGGAACCGACGGCGACTTCTGCGCGTTCACCAAGGCAGTCGAGCACCTGGGCGATCGCTGGAGCCTGGTGATCATCCGGGAGCTGTACGTCGAGGGTCCGAGGCGGTTCACCTCGCTCGTCGACGGTCTCCCCGGCATCAGTCGATCGGTGCTTGCCAGCCGGCTCCGGGAGCTGCGGCTCCTGGCACTGGTCGAGCACGACGAGGAGGTCGGGCACGCCCGAGGCCGCTATCGCCTGACACAGGCGGGGCGGGAGCTCGGGCCGGTCCTGCGAGGGCTCTGGCAGTGGTCCCGCCGATGGATCCCATCGGATCCCTCGTGGGCAGAGCGCGACCCGGACATCATCCTCGCCTGGTTGACTCACCGTATCGAGGGCGCCGCGATCCCGGACCGGCGGACCGTCGTCGCGTTCGACATCACCGGTACCATCGCCACGCGGTTCTGGCTGGTGCTCGAGCGTGGCCAGGAACCATCCACCTGCCTCGAGGACCCCCGCCTCGCCGCCGACCGCTATGTGTACGTCGAGTCGGATGCGGCCACACTGCTGCCCATCGCGCGGGGCCTGATGGGATGGGGCGAGAGCCTCGCGGCCGGCACGACCCGACTGTACGGCGAACCGGCCCTGGTGCGTGACCTCCCACGCTGGTTCGGGGACGTCGACCCGACGCCGCAGCGACTTGTCTTCGTGGCAGGCCACGGTCGGGCGGCGGACAGGAGAGCGGGTAGGCGAGGCACCCAAGGCTCCCAGGTCCTGAGCGTCGACACGTATCGATGAGACGGCGGCACCTGCGGTGTCGGAGGGTTCCACTGGGCTGACGCGGAGCGGGCACAGGTCACCCCGGACCATTTCCGGTCGCGGTCCGGACGGTCGCCTCGTCCTCGCGAGGGATGCGGTCCGGTACGGTCAGCACCTGAGCAGAGACGTCGTCCGCACCGGAAGGCGCCGATCATTCCATCGAGGGCACCATGAACACCGTCAAGCGGCTGGCTACGGCCGGATCCACGCTCGCGATCGCACTGGCGACGCTGGCCACGCCGGCGAGCGCCGCCGGCACCACGAC
>JBBSOS010000048.1:0-11220 GCA_038259505.1 Candidatus Limnocylindrales bacterium
CAGAGGCCGCTGACGACGAGCAGCTCCCGGGGCGCTTCGTTGAGCACGTCGGCGCCCGTCTCCCCGCACACCACGATGTCCTCGATACGCACGCCGAAACTGCCCTCGAGATAGATGCCCGGCTCGATGCTGAAGGCATCACCGGCCAGGAGGGGCGCCTCGTTGCCCTCCACCAGGTACGGATCCTCGTGACCCTCGAGGCCGATGCCGTGGCCCAGCCGGTGGAAGAAGGCAGCGCCGTATCCCGCCGCATCGATGACCGAGCGCGCGGCCCGATCCACGTCCTGCGCCGGCACACCGGGGTGAACGGCCGCACGACCGGCCTCATTCGCGGCGAGCACGAGAGCATGCACGTTCCGGACCGTATCGTCCGGCCCGGCGCCGTCCGAACCGGCGACCCACAGCGTGCGCGTGATATCGGATGAGTAGCCGCCCAACCGACCGCCGATGTCGAGGAGCAGCGGCTCCCCGGCGCGGATGACCCGGTCGTCGGGCTCATGATGGGGCGACGCACTCCGGGGACCACTGGCCACGATCCAGAAGCTCGCGGTGTCGTGGCCCTCGTCCACGAGCCGCGTCCGGACCTCTGCCGCGATGTCCGCCTCGGTCCGACCGACCAGTCGACCGGTAGCGAGGCCCAGGATCGTCCGGTCGGCTGCGGACGCAGCCGTCCGGAGGAGCGCCACCTCGGCGGCATCCTTGACCCGCCGCAGGGGCCCGACGATCGGCCCCGCGATGTCAAAGGCCGCATCCGGGAAGGCCGCCTGGAGCCGAAGCAGGAAGGCCGCCCGGAGCGTGTCCGACACGGCGAGCCTGCCACCAGTGCCGGGAGGCACCGACTCCCACACCAGGTCGATGGGGTCCTCGGTCTCCAGCCATGACCGGATGCGCAGGTCATCGGACCCGATGCCCGCCGCCTGTTGCGCGGCGGCGATCTCCAGGCGCGGCGTGACGATGGACGGTTCGCCGTGCGCCGGAACGACCAGCATGGTGAGGCGCTCGAGGGGCTTTGCCGAGTAGCCCGTGAGCCATTCGAGCTCCGGCCCCACGCCGATCAGCAGCGCCCGGACGTCGTTGGCGCGGGCGGCCGCCTGGGTGGCGGCGATGCGGGTCGCGTAGCCGCCGGCCGGTATCGACGAGCGGGTCACGTGGCCCCCGGGTCGGTGGGCCTGGCCGCGATGAACCAACGGCTCACCAGGGCCGGTCCATCCTGGAAGAACTTGTTGTACGAGAACACCCGCTGCGCACCTGCCTCGAGCGCCAGCTTGCGTGTCTCCAGGTCATCGTGCTGCGCGACCGCCACGACGGGCAGGCCCACGGCGCATGCCCCCCGGACCGCCCCCACGCCGTCGTATCGGTGCCCGAACAGGTCGACGATGGCACCCACCAGTCGCGGTGCCGGATCGGATGCATCGGGCTCGTCGAGCAGCACAACCTCGAAGGCTAGCTCCACGTCACTGTCGGTGCCCAGCCGGACCGGGGTCGCCCCCGCCTGATGCACCGCGGACACCAGCCGCGACGACCAGATGAGGTCATCCGCGACGACCGCGATCAGCGGCCCCGACGGCTCATCCGGGCTCATCACCGCGGAAATCCGGGACCCGGGTCGGGCATCATGACGCCTGCCAGGTCTCCCCGCCGAACAGCAGCGTGCGCAGGTCGCCCTCGCCCTGTTCGGCGATGGCATCGTCGATCTGGCCCTGGACCAACTGGTCGTGCGTGGGACGTTCCACGCGTCGGAAGACGCCCACGGGTACCGGGAACCTGGGAGCCCACATCCGCGACAGGATGTAGGCCAGCGTGGAATCCTCGGCGGTCTCGTCATGGAACAGCAGGTCCGCCTCGGTGACGCCGTCGACACCCAGCGTGACCACCTCGGGGGTGAAGCCGCTGAGACGGATGCCCTTGTCCCTGTCCTTGCCGAAGATCATCGGCTCGCCGTGCCGGAGCACCAGCATGGAGTCGTCGCGCACGTCCCGATCGGTGAACGAGCGCCACGCCCCGTCGTTGAAGATGTTGCAGTTCTGGAGGACCTCCACGAACGTCGACCCCTTGTGGTTGCCGGCGGCCGTGAGCGTGTCCTGCAGGTGCTCGGTGTGGGTGTCCACGGAGCGCGCCACGAAGGTCGCCTCCGCCGTGATGGCCACGGACAAGGGCACGATGGGCATGTCGATGGTGCCCGCCGGTGTGGACTTGGTCTTCTTGCCGAACTCGGACGTCGGCGAGGCCTGCCCCTTGGTCAGCCCGTAGATGCGGGTGTTGAACATCACCAGCTTGATGTCCACGTTGCGGCGCATCGCGTGCAGGACGTGATTGCCGCCGATGGACAGTGCGTCGCCGTCACCGGTGATGACCCACACCATCAGGTCGGGTCGCGACGCCTTGAGGCCGGTGGCCAGCGTAGGCGCGCGGCCATGGATGGAGTGGAATCCGTATGTGTTCATGTAGTAGGGCAGCCGACCCGAGCAGCCGATGCCCGAGATGAACACGATGTTCTCCTTCGGGTAACCGAAATCGGGCATCACCTTCTGGGTCTGGGCCAGGATGGAGTAGTCCCCGCAGCCGGGACACCAGCGGACCTCCTGGTCCGACACGAAGTCCTTGCGGGTGAGCATCGGCAACGCGCCGTCCTGCGACGCGGTTGGCGTGGCGGCGGTCACCGTGCGGTCCCTTCGGGTGCCAGCATGAGCCTGGCGGCGTCCTCGATCTCGGAGATGCGGTACGGCTTCCCGCGGACCCGGTTGAGGCCGACCGCGTCCACCAGGTATCGACCCCGGATGAGCAGTCGCAGTTGGCCCAGATTGATCTCCGGGATGAGCACCCGGCGATAGCTGGCCAGCACGTCCGCCGTATTGCGCGGGAACGGGTTGAGATGGCGGAGGTGGGCATGCGCGACGGTCTCGCCCTCCGCCTGCAGCCGCTCGACCGCCGACCGGATAGCGCCGTAGGTGGAGCCCCAGCCGAGGACGAGCAGGTCGCCCCGGGCCGGTCCGAAGACCTGGAGATCGGGGATATCGTCAGCGATGACCGCGACCTTCTGCGCCCGCAACTGGGTCATCCGGTGATGGTTCTCCGGGTCGTAGCTGATGTTGCCGGTCACGTCCGCCTTCTCGAGGCCACCGATGCGATGCTCGAGGCCCGGTGTGCCCGGGACGGCCCACGGTCGGGCGAGCGTGGCCGGATCGCGGTCGTACGGGTGGAACGTCTCACGATCGGTCCAGGTGTCCACCGCGATGCTGGGCAGGTCAGCGGGCTCCGGCACGCGCCATGGTTCCGAGCCCGACGCGAGGAATGCGTCCGAGAGGAACACCACCGGGGTCATATGGCGCAGGGCGATGCGCCACGCCTCGATGGCGTAGTCGAAGCACTCGCCCGGGGTCGCCGGCGCGACCACGGGCACGGGGGCATCCCCATTGCGGCCGAACATCACCTGGAGCAGGTCCGACTGCTCGATCTTGGTGGGCATGCCGGTGCTGGGACCCGCGCGCATGACGTCGACGACGACGAGTGGCAACTCCACCATCACGGCGAGACCCAACGCTTCCGACTTCAGGGCGATGCCCGGTCCGGAACTGGCCGTCAGACCCAGCGCGCCGCCATAGGCTGCCCCGATGGCGGATCCGATGGCCGCGATCTCGTCCTCGGCCTGGAAGGTGCGCACACCGAAGTTCTTGTAGGTCGACAGGAGATGGAGGATGTCACTGGCGGGGGTGATGGGATAGGAGCCGTAGAACAGGGACCGCCCCGCGAGCCGGGATGCGGCCACGAAGCCGAGCGCGGCCGCCTCATTGCCGGTGATGTTGCGATAGGTCCCCTGGGGCAGATGAGCCGGCTTCACCCGGTAGTGCTGGTGATGGAAGATCTCGGTCGTCTCGCCGAACGCGTAGCCCGCTTTGAGCGCGCGCTTGTTGGCCTCTGCGGCCACCGGCTTCGCCCCGAACTTCGTGTCCACCCATCGGAGGGTCGGCTCCATGCTCCGCTCGTAGAGCCAGAACATGATGCCCAGGGCGAAGAAGTTCTTGGTCAGGTCCTTCTGCTTGCTGGTCATCTCGAGGCCGTCGAGCGACCGTTCGTTGAGGGTGCTGATGGGAATCTCGAACACGTTCCAGGAGTTGAGCGCTCCGTCCGTGAGGGGATCACTCGCATATCCGGCCTTGGTCAGGTTGGCCGTCGAGAACGCATCCTTGTTGACGATGAGCGCCCCACCCGGCGGCAGGTCGCCGATGTTCGTCCGCAGGGCCGCCGGGTTCATCGCCACAAGGACATCGGGCGCGTCGCCGGGCGTGTGGATATCGCTGGAGGAAAAGCTGATCTGGAAGCCCGAGACACCCGGTAGCGACCCTGCGGGTGCCCGGATCTCCGCAGGGTAGTCAGGCAGCGTCGCGATGTCGTTGCCGTAGACGGCCGCGGTGCGCGTGAACTGGGTCCCCGTCAGCTGCATCCCATCGCCGGAATCGCCACAGAATCGGATCGTGACGCGATCGAGATCCTGGACGTCCTGGACATGATCGCGGGTGACGATGTCGGTGGTCACGGGACCTCTGCGGCCTCCTGGGTTCGGGTTTCGGGGTGCGCGCGCTGCGGTGCGCGCAACGCTGATTCTACGACGTCCCGCGCAACCATCCGGCAACCGACCACAGGATGGCATGCGCATCGGTCCCGGAGGAGTGCCAGGGACCGCCAGGACGCGTCGGTCATCGTCCGGGGATGGTTCCAGATCGAGCGTCCCGAACACCTGGGGACAGGCCGCCTCCACCGTGCGTTCGCTGATGCCGAGCTCGCGGGCTGATCGGCCGGTCGGCTGGTCGCTGGCTCGTCGGCCGGATGATCGCCGGGCGACCGAACGGGCGGAGCAGGCCACCGTCGGCCGGCGGATCCGGTCATGTGGGGATCCGCCGCAACCCATGTCCGACGTTCTGCCTCGTCCAGGACTCATATCGGCGGGCGAAGGGCAGGTCGTGACCCTCAGCAAACCTGCATCCGACCCGTTCTCCGACCGTTGGATCACGTCGCGATCGATCGTCGCCACGCCACCACCGATGGTCCGGGCCGCGGGTCGTCCGGCGACACGTCCGTCATGCGGTGGGCATGTCAGACGAGGTCGGGTCGGACGAGATCGAGGTGGCGTCCTTGCCGCGGGGGACGAGACGCCGGGCTACGAACAGCCCGCCGATGGCGAGACCGGTGCAGCTCGTGAAGACCAGGGTGAGAGCCATCACCAGGCTCGAACCCGCATCGACCATCGTGGCCAGGACCAGGCCCAGGGCCCACGCCCCAAGTGCCGCGCCCAAGGTGTTCGCGAGCTGGGCGCTCGCGGTCGCGCGACCCTGCTGGCCGGTCCCGGCGCTGTCCATGACGTGCAGGTTGGCCGACTGGATGGTGAACCCGGCACCGAAGCCCAGCAGCAACCAGCCGAGGTACGTGACGGGCAACGGCACGCCGCCGGCGACGGTCAGCGCGATGACCGGCACGCCCAACAGCATGGATACGCTCCCGATGCGTGCCGTTCGAACGGCGTCCACACGTCCCGAGATCCGGTCCTGGGTGACCGATCCGGCGCCCCAGGCGAGGGCGAGCACCGCCAGGGTGAGACCCGTCGCCAGCACATCCAGGCCGCGTACCTCGGCCAGCGCGAGCGCCGCGAACGACTCCGTTCCAGTGACCACGGCAGATGCCAGGAACAACAGCAGGGCGCCCGACCGAACACCGCCGCGGGCTGGCACCAGCGAGGAGAGGTAGGTCCTCGGTCCTCGCCGCCACACGCCAGCCGGCACGGATCCGGGCGCTGGTCGCAGCCGGTCACCCAGCGCCCTCATGGGGGGCACCACCACCAGGGCTGCCAGGGGCATGAGCACGGCCAGGCCAAGGAACACCCAGCGCCAGCCGAACGCATGGGCGACGATCCCGCCGAAGAGCGGCCCCAGCACGGACGGCAGGAGCCAGGACGTCGACATCTGGGCCAACCCGCGCGGGCGACGGGACGGTTCGTAGGCCAGCGCCACGGTCGCGAATGCGACCGCGCTGATGACACCGGAGCCCGCGCCCTGGATCACGCGCCCGACCACGAGCACGCCCATCGACGGCGCCAGCCCGCCGATCACAAGTCCCGCCGTGAAGGCCGCCAGGCCGGCGACGAACACGCCCACCGGACCGTGACGGTCGACGACGGGACCGACGACCGGGATGGCCAGTGCCGCTCCCAGGAAGAAGCCCGCGAAGACCCAGCTGTAGAGCACCAGCCCATCGGGTAACTCCGCGGCGACCTGGGGCGCGACCGGGAGCACGGACAGGGCCTCGAGTGCGACCCCGAACGTGGTCAGCATCAGCCCGGCGGTCAGGGCGGCCCTGGTCCGCAGCAGGCGTGCGACGGACGATGACCGCGTGGTCACCATGATGACCGCGTGGTCACCATCGGGATGGCTCGGAGCGGACTCGCCTCACTCCGACGATGGTACGGGCCTCACCGCCCGGGCAGCAGCTCCGTGGTGATAGCGTCGGCCGCCAGCACCGGGCCTGCGACCGGGCTATCCGGCATGCCCGTCATGAAGTCGATCGACCGCTCCCACGCTGCCTGATCGATGGCCCCCAAGCCATGCTCGTCCGTCAACGGGCTGGACCAGGCCGCGACCGTCGCATCGAGGATGGCCCGCTGCAGAGTGGGGTCGGCAGCCAGATCGGGCACGACCGCGAACGTCGCATCGAGGCCAGCCTGCGGGTCGGCCTGGATGTGGCGCATCGCATCGAGGGTGACCGCCACGAACGCGGCAAGGGCATCGTGCTTCGCGGCCAGCGTGGACTCGCCGACAACGAGGCCCGGACCGGGCAACGGCACCACATCGTCCACTGTCAGGACGTTCACCGGCGTCCCCTGGAGCGCCAGCACGACCGGCTCGTTGTTGACGAACCCGGTCGCGGCCTGCACCTGGTCCTGGGCCAGGCCGACGGCCTGCCCGAAGTCAGGATAGAGGGTGATGGTCAGGTCATCGGGTGTCAGGCCAGCCGACGTGAGGAGTGCCTGGAGCATGATCCAGCTGCTGCCGTATCGACCGGGCGTGCCCAGCGCCCGGCCCCTGAGGTCGGCTGCGGTCGCGATGCCCGTGGACGCCTTGGACACCACCACGTTCGGGAAATGGGCATACAGGCTGGCCGCATACCTGACCGGGATCCCCTGGCTGCGTGCGGTGATGACGCTCGTCCCGTCACCCAGCCCGATGTCCACGTTCCCCTGGCCGATGAGCGTGATGAGCTCCGGATCGATCTGGTTGAGCAGCTGGACATCCAGGCCAGCCGCGGCATAGGCACCCGACTGCTGAGCCAGGTAGAAGGGCGCGAACTGGACGCTGGGGATGTAGCCCAGACCCACGCTCAGGTGGGTGAGCGGACCGCTGGCGGCCGGAGTGACGCCGGGCCCAGCTGATGTGGCGGGCGACGGGCTGGCGGCCAGCACCGCCCCCGGCAGGATGCCCGCGACGATGACGGCGAGTGCGGCGAGCGGTCGCGCGAGACCGCGGTGCTGTTTCAGACTTCCGGACACCGATGGACCTCCAGGACTACAGGGACGATGGATCCGATGACGTGGCGACGGTTCGTCATGCGCGGGCGCCGACGAGCCGTCGCTCTGCGAGCACGACGATGAGGTAGAGGGTGACGCCCAGGAGGGCGATGGTCAGGAGGGTGGCGAACAGCAACGGGGTATCAAAGAGGCCGCCACGAGCGAGGTTGATGAGCACACCCAAGCCCCTGTCGCCACCGACCCACTCGGCAACGATGGCACCCACGGTCGCCAGCGTGACCGCGACCTTGACGCCGCCCATGATCTGGGGGGCCGCCGCGGGCACCTCGATGGTCGTGATCAACTGACGCCGGGTCGCCCGCAGGCTGCGACCGAGCTCCATCAGTCCCGGATCGACCGAGCGCAGTCCGACCGTCGTGGCGATGGCCATCGGGAAATAGCAGATGAGCGCGCAGATGAGCACCTTGCTCAGGATGCCACTCCCGAACCAGAGGGCGATGAGTGGCGCGAGGGCGAGGATGGGGGTCGCCTGGGCGGCCACGATATATGGCGACAGCAGTCGCTCCGCAGCCGCGGACCGGGCGAGCAGGAAGCCCGTGACGAAGCCGGTCGTGACGCCCACGATGAGACCCAGGAGGACCTCCGTGAGCGTGGTCACCACGTGTGGCTGGAGGGTCCCGTCTGCGATGGCCCGCCACCAGCGCCCCGCCACGACGAGGGGCCCAGGCAGCACGAACTGGGGATAGTCGCCAACCCACACGATGACCTGCCAACCCAGCAGCAACAGGATGCCCAGCCCGATGACGGCGAGCATGTCGCGCATCAGCCAGCCTCTCCCGCGACCCGTGCGGGTGGCGGTGGGACCGGAGGCACCCCGGCTACGTGGGACTCCAGGGCTGCGCGGACTGCGTGCGCCGCTCGGCTCGAGGCAGCCTCGTCGATGGCGCCCCAGGCTCGTCGTCGCGCCAGGTCGACGCGCACGTCGGCGACGATACGTCCCGGCCGCTGGGAGAGCACCACGACCCGGTCGGCGAGGAAGACCGCCTCGGGGATGCTGTGGGTCACGACCACGATCGTGGCGTCCAGCCGCTCCCGGAGACCCAGCAACTCGACATCGAGGCGGTCGCGTGTCAGGGCGTCGAGGGCGCCGAAGGGCTCGTCCAGGAGCAGGACCCGCGGGTCCAGTGAGAGCGTCCTCGCCAACGCGACGCGCTGCGCCATGCCACCGGACAGTTGTGCCGGCAGTGCCGTCTCGAAGCCGTCGAGACCCATGAGCACCATCAGCTCCCGGGCACGTGTCTCCCGCTCGGAACGCGGCCGCCCCATGAGCTCCAGCGGATAGCAGACGTTATCGAGTGCGGTTCGCCAGGGCATGAGCCGTGGCTCCTGGAACACGAGCCCGATGCGCGGATCAGGGCCGCTGACCGGGCGGCCGCCGACCTCGACGGTGCCGCTGTCCGCCGGCAACAGGCCCGCGATGAGTCGCAGCAGGGTGCTCTTGCCCGACCCGGAGGGTCCCACGATCGCGACGATGCCACCGGCGGGCACATCCAGGTCGATCGCCTCGAGCGCGACCAGGCGTCGACCCGCCAAGGCGAACGAGCGTCCGATACCCCTGAGCGTGATGTCGTCCAACGTCGAGTCCTATCCGTGACCGGGCCTCGCCGGGGTCGATCAGGGGGACGTGCGCGACGACAGGCCATCGACGGACGCGAATGCGCCGCTCGACGGACATGCCATGCCACCCTTCTCCCATCCGGACTGTCACCGTCGGCTCCCTGCCAGGGGATCCACCGTCGCCATGACTGGCGCCGGGTCGTGGGCTGGCCGTCACGGACCCAGTCCGGTCAGACCGACCACCGGTTGGGAATCGCACCCAACCCCGAAGGAGGCATCTGTGAAGATGTCCTGCCGAGCATATCAGAGGGCGAGGTGGCGTAGGGGTACGACGTAAGGTCGTGTCAGTGCCGTTGGGCGTCGCCGTCCTCAGTCCTCGACGAGCACCTGCCCGGACGCTGCGCCAACGGCCGCGAGGCGGTGCATCAGCCCGGCGGTCTGCGAGTACAGATCGCAGTAGATGTCGAAGAGCTCGTCATACCGCTCGCGCCACGCCGCGTCCGGCTCCAGGCGAGCCCGGATCCGGACCATGGCCCGGATCGCGGCACGGGCATCGGGGTGTGCTCCGACGCCCACGGCGGCGAGGATCCCGGCGCCCAGGGCTGCGGTGTCCGGCACGGCCGGTACGTCCACTGGCAGACCCAGGATGTCGGCGCGCATCTGGGCGACGGGCAACAGCCGCTCGGTCGCGCCGGACATCACGAGCCGGCGCATGTCGATGCCATTCGCCCGGATGGGACCCGCGACGTGGCGGAGGGCGAAACCGCCCGCCTCGAGCACGGCGCGCATGAGGTGGCCACGGCCGTGGCCGAGTGCCAGACCGGCGAAGACACCTCGTGCCAGGTCATCGTCGATGGGAGCCCGCTCCCCCGCCAGGTACGGCAGGAACACGAGGCCCGCTGCTCCCTGCGGCGTTCGAAGTGCAGCCGCCAACAGGGCATCTGCCAGCAGGGCATCTGCCGGCAGGGCATCGACATCCGCCCGGGCATCGGTGGCAGATCCTGGCTGGGATGCCAGGACGTCGGACATCCAGTCGACCGACTTGCCGATCGCATTCATGGCCCCGCCGTACAGCCACAGGCCCGGCAGGCCTGCTGGTGCCCGATAGGTGCCCGGGACGTCCAGCTCCCGGTGCCAGTACACCCCCAGGCCGCCCGATGTGCCACCGGTATCCACGGCGTCGCCAGCATCGACCAGACCGGCGCCATGGAAGCTGGCCAGCGCGTCGTTGCCACCCGCGACGACGGGGGTGCCCAGCGGGATACCCAACTCGACCGCGACGTCCGGCAGGACCGGACCCACGAGCGTCGCCCACTCCACGGCTCGCCCGAATCGCGCCGGATCGGAGCCACCGGCCCGCAGGATGGCATCGGTCGGATGACCCGACACCGGCGGGACGGCCCGGACAGCCTCCCCGGACAGGCGCATCGTGAGCCAATCCCAGGACGACAGGAACCAGAACGCACGGGCATGACGGTCCGGGTCCTGCGCGGCCACCCATCGTTCATGCGCCAGGGAGCCCAGGTACCACGTCGGCACACCGATGGTAGCTGCGAGGTTGGTTGCGATTCCGGTGGCACGCCCGTCGAGCCAGGTGATGGCGTTCCCGATGGCCCTGCCGGCTCCATCGACGGCGACCGTCGTCGGGCCCTGGCCGACCACCGCGACGGCGATCAGCCGATCGGTCGGCAGCGCCTCGGGCCCGCCCAGGGCACCCCGAACAGCGGACACCACGGCAGCCCACCAATCAGCCGGGGCCTGCTCGGCGAGCCCTGGCGCCGGGTTGCGCATGGGATATGTGGCGCGTCCGATGCCCAGGAGTCGACCATCGAGGGTCAGACACGCCGCCTTGACGCTCGTGGTGCCCAGATCGATGCCCAGCACCGCCGGTCCGTTCGCCGATGGGGCGGCTGGCGTGTCCTCCATCGACGCACCATATCGGGCTGCGACGGACGCCGCTGGGCGGCGCGCGGCTGACGGCCGCTTGGTCCGTCGATCGGTCGCTGTAGCATCCGAGGGGTGCGCGCAGACGGTCGACCTCCCGGTCAGCAGGGCCGGCTGGCCGGCATCGGTCTCGTCGTGGCGTCGGC
>JBBSOS010000049.1:0-11177 GCA_038259505.1 Candidatus Limnocylindrales bacterium
CCGGCGCGCATCATCGCCACGGAGCTCGATGGCAAATCGTTCCACGGACCCAACGACCTCGTGTTCGGACCCGATGGGCGGCTGTATTTCACCGATCCGGGCACGTACCGGCCGGCCGACCCCGATGCCTCGTACCTGTTCGTGCTCGACGCGGACGGCAGCGGGCGGCTGCTGGCGGAGCTGGACCCGCCCACCTTCCCCAACGGCATCGCCATCGAGCAGGATGGCAGCGTGGTGTGGGCCGAGTCATACACCGGCATGGTGCGCCGCCTGCGGATCGACACGGGGGTCATCGAGGACATCGCGCGGCTGCCCGGTGACAAGCCGGTCGCGGATGGCATGGCCGTTGGTGCCGATGGCCGCCTGTATGTGACCACTGTCAATGGCGGTGGCATCGACGTCATCCATCCGGATGGCCGCTATGACCGGTTCATCAAGGCAGGTGTCATCCCGACCAACTGTGTCTTCGATGGGACGGACATGGTCATGACCGATGCGGGCGTCCTTGCTGACTCCGCGGATGCATCCTTTGGGGGACAGCTGTGGCGGATACCCGTCGGCTCGGATGGCCTGGCGACCTGGTATGGAACGATCGGCTAAGGGAGCGAACGACCATGGAGTTCATCGTCCACCTGCAGGTGAACTGGCCCAGCGACGGCGACCCCGACCTGCTCGCGCGCCTCGTCGTCGCGGAACATGAACGGGCCGTTGAGCTTGCCGCGGCCGGGATCCTCAAGCGTCTCTGGCGCATCCCGGGTCGGCGAGCCAACTGGGGCCTCTGGGAGGCAGACGGCCCGACGGAGCTGCACGAGGCCCTCAGCTCGCTTCCGTTCTTCCCGTGGCTGGATGCGGAGGTGCATGCCGTCGGTGCCCATCCCAATGACCCACCCAGCTGGGTGACCGACGAGGAGCCGACCCGATGACCGAGCAGCGAGCCATGGACGACGCGGAGCTTCGGGTCCCGGACGGCTACGTCGCCAACCTGTTCGACCTCGACGGCCGCGTGGCGGTCGTCACAGGCGCTGGCAGCGGCCTGGGGCAGGCCATCGCGGTCGGCTACGCCCAGGCGGGCGTGACCGTCGTCGTGGCGGATGTCAACGACGCGAGCAGCGCGGAGACCGTGGAGCGCATCACGGCACAGGGCGGCATCGCCCACGCGCATCACCTGGATGTGACCTCGAAGGCTGAGGTGGATGCGCTCGCCGATCTTGTGGCGCAGCGCCACGGCCGGGTGGACATCCTGGTCAACAGCGCGGGCTCGGCCTTCCGTTCACCGGCAGAAGACTTTCCGGAGGAGAAGCTCGACTTCATCCTCGATCTCAACCTCAAGGGCACCTATCTCTGCTGCCAGTCCTTCGGTCGCAAGATGCTCGGCCAGGGCAAGGGCAGCATCATCAACCTGGCGTCCATCGGCGGGTTCATCGCCTACCCGTGGGCGAGCGCCTACCTGGCGTCCAAGGGTGGCGTCCTGGGCGTGACCCGTGGGTTCGCCCTGGAGTGGCGCGATCGTGGGGTCAGGGTCAACGGCATCGGGCCGACCCTCATGGACTCGCCCCTGACGCGTATCGCCGCCCAGCGCACGTCGCTCACCGCCGATTTCATCAAGGCGCGCATGCTGCGACCCCGGCTGGGGCTCCCCAGAGAGCTCATCGGCGCGGCGATCTTCCTTGCCAGCGATGCCGCAGAGCTGGTCACGGGCCACACCATCATGTGCGACGACGGCTACCTGACGGCATGACCATCCGCATACGTCCTGGCGGCGGACGCGCCCCACTCCCAACGAACGAGGTCCCGCATGCCTGATACCGACCGGATCGTCCGGGTCCGCGCTGCCACCATCCTGCACACGCTCGAGGTGCCCATCGAGTTCGGCACCTGGATCATGCGTCATCGGGAGTTCTTCCTGGTCCGGGTCGATGCCGAGAGCGGCCTGTCCGGGTTCGCATATGGCCTGACCCGCGATGGGCCACTGGCGGCCATCATCGACCGGACCATCGCCCCCCAGTATGTCGGCCAGGACGTCACCGATCCGGAGGCCTCGTTCTTCAAGGCGCTCTGGGCCAACAACTCGGTGCATGCCGCGGGCATCGGCATGCGGGCCCTATCGGTCGTCGACATCGCCGCCTGGGACCTGGCGGCGAAGGCCGTGGGTCAGAACATCACCGCCTACCTGGGTGGAGAGCGACGGCGGATGCCGGTGGCGGGCATCGTCGGCTACCCGCCCTCGATCTCACCAGAGGCGACGGTGGAGCAGATCCGCGTGCTCTGGGACCAGGGATGGCGTCGCTTCAAGCTGCCCATCGCACCCACCCGGGAGGGTTCCATCGCGCGGCTGCGGGCCGCTCGAGAGGCCTACCCCGAGGCGTGGCTGGGGATCGACGCGAACTTCCTGCACAAGACAGCGGCGGATGCCATCGAATTCGGGCGACAGCTCGACGGGCTGGACATCGGCTGGTTCGAGGACATCGTGCCGCCTGGCGACGCCCAGATGGTGCGTGAGATCCGGGATGGCATCTCCACACCCGTGGCCATGGGCGACGAGCAGGGTGGCTCCTACCACCCACAGGCGCTGCTCAAGTTCGATGCCGTGGACTTCAACCGGCTCGATGCCACGACCAATGGTGGCGTCACCCGGCTCCGGGGCATCCTGCGGACCGTGCAGGAATACGGCAACGGCATCACGACCCACATGTATCCGCACATCCACTCGCAGGTGCTGGGTGCACTCGGCTACACCGAGGCGCCCATCGAATGGGGCGTGCCCGGCACCGGCGTCCACCCCATGGATGATCCGCTCATCCAGCCCGTTGTCCGTGATGGCCTGATGGATCCGCTGCCGGACCTGCCGGGGTTCGGGGTGCTCGTGGATCCGGTGTGGATCGCCGCCCAGGCGCAGGTCACCGATCCCGATGGGCTGCTCGACGACCTGTAGCGTCAGGCGAATGGGTTCCGGACCTCGATGCCCTCGAACCTGCGGAAGCCGCGGTCCTGGGTCCAGATGGTCCGGACCGCGTTCTCCCGCATCAGCGCCACCAGGTGGGCATCCGGCACCACGTTGCCCGTGGGCTTGACACCGCCGGCGATGTCCCCGAACACCGACCAGAATCGGTCGCCTTCACCGACGGCACGAACGTTCGGGCGTTGCACCATGTCCGACATGTTCCCCATCGCGTGGGCCACCGACTGGGGGCGCCGGAAGATCGCGGGATGCGTCGCGATGCGCAGGTACGCGAGGGCCGTGGGCCAGAACAGATACACCAGTTCGGGCCCCGCGAAGTGAGTCTCCATGAAGGTCCGTGCGCGTGCATGGAAGGGGCTATCGGTGTTGGCGCCGTGGAGCAGCACATTCACATCGACCGTGGAACTCATCGGTCATCCAGGATCCGCCAGACCGCGTCCTTGTCATCGATGTCGACGATCGCGCCCATGGGCTTCGATCTCCAACGCAGTGGTCCCGTTTGGGGCTCGACCAAGATGGACGCCGCCAGGAGTTCTGAGGCGACGGTGCCCAGCGACTTCCGCTCGTGTCGACTGCGCGCCTTCAGATCAGCCAGGACCGTGGGGTCCAGATCGAGAGTCGTGCGTGTCATGCGATGATGTTAGCATCCGGCGCATCTGATGCGCTCGGAACGATTCCCCTCGCGAACCGCTGAAAGGATCCCATGCCCACCATCTCCCGACCCCACCACATGGGCATCCAGGTCGCCGACCTGGAGCGTTCCCTTGGTTTCTACCGCGACCTGCTCGGATTCGAGGTCGTGTTCCAGTGGAATCCGCAGGCCGAGTACATCCGGACCATCACCGGCTATCCCGACGCGGACATCCACGCCGCCATCCTGCGCTTGCCCGGTGACACCAACGTGTTCCTGGAGATCCTGGAGTACCGCAACGTGGACAAGACGCCGGTCGATACGCGGACCGCGAACCCGGGCACCGCGCATCTGGCCTTCTTCACCGATGACTGTGACGCGCTGTACGAGGAGCTCAGGGCGAAGGGCGTCGCGAGCGTCAATCCCCCGGTCACGCCGACCATCGGCCCCAACACCGGCGGCCGCGCGGTGTACATGATCGATCCGGACGGGATCAGGGTGGAGTTCATCACGTCCGCGCGGACGTTCGACGGCAAGCCCAACACCTGAGACCACCGACCGTCGGGGAGATGATCATGTTCGAGTCCATCCGGACCGCCGCGGGTCTCCACTTCATCATCGGCATGGTCGGGCGCACCCCCGAAGGACCGCTGATCGAGGGTGGCATCAGGGCCCAGACCAGACGCAGCCTGGAGCGCATCGACGAGGTCCTGGCGAGCGTGGCCGGTTCGCGGGACGACATCGTTCGTGTTCGTTTCTTCCTGACCGACATGCGCCTCTGGCTGGAGGCGCGCGACGAGGTCAGCGCGTTCTTCAACGAGCGGATCCCGCCCGCCACGGCGGTGGGCGTGACCCAGCTGGTCGAACCGGGGATGCTCATCGAGATCGAGGTCGAGGCGGCCGCGCGGTGACCATCGGTTGACGGCTGACCGGGTGGTCTCGTAGTCTGCAGATGACAAATCGATTGCGCACCGAACGATCGGACGCGTTCGGGCGAACGCAGGAGGAGCGTCGTGGCGGACATCGGCCTCTCGATCATCGGATCGGGCATCGATCATCCCGAGGCGGTCTGCTGGGATCCGTCGGGGTCCATCGTCGTGGGCACCGAGGCGGGCGGACTGCTGTGGCTGGACCCGACGACGGGAGCGGTCCAGCGGTCGTTGTCCATCGGCAGCGGGCTGGTCGCGGGCATCGCCATCGATGGTCGTGGCCGGGCATATGCATGCGACGTCCCGGGCCATCGGGTGGCGCGTGTCGACCCCCATACTGGGGTCGTGGAGACGTGGTCCAGGGGCCCCGCCGACCGACCCTTCGTGACGCCCAACTATCCGGTGTTCGGACCCGACGGCTCGCTCTACGTGTCGGACTCCGGGACCTGGGGTGCCGACAGTGGCTGTGTCGTCGTGATCGATCAGCGACAGCAGTCGCGGATCCTGTCCATGGCGACGTCCGCCTACACCAACGGGCTGGCGCTCCATCCGGATGGCAGTCACCTGTACGTGGTCGAGTCGTCGCTGCCGGGGATCTCCCGACTGCCGCTCCTGGCAGACGGGACAGTGGGACCGCGGGAGATGGTCGTCGAGATGCCCCGGACCGTGCCCGACGGGCTCGCCTTCACGGCGGATCGCGCACTGCTCATCGCCTGTTACCGGCCAGACGCGGTGTATCGCTGGGACGGTCAGTCGCTCGAGCCGCTGGTCGAGGATTGGACCGGCCTGGTCCTGAGCGCGCCCACCAATGTCTGCTTCATCGGCGACAGCGCGGACGAACTGGTCAGTTCCAACCTGGCTGGCTGGCACGTCACGCGCATCGACGCCGGGCTCAGGGGAGCCCGGCTTCACTACCCATTCATCGACTGACGTCTGGCGGAGAGGGACATGGACATGGCGCTACATGCAGGTCGGGTGGCACTGGTCACCGGAGGGGCCCTGGGGATCGGCCAGGGCGTCGTCAGGGGATTCGTCGCCGAGGGAGCCGCGGTCACCATCGCGGACACCAACCGCGTCGCGGCGGACGCGCTCGTCGCCGAGATCACAACGAGCGGCGGCCGCGCGATCGCGACCACCACGGACGTCTCTGTCGCCGCTGATGCCGAGGCCGCCGTCGCAGCCACGCTCGCCGCATTCGGACGTCTCGACGTCCTGGTCAACAACGCGGGTATCCAGCCGGTCGACCAGTACAGGCCGCTCCACCTGATGCCCGAGGAGGTCTGGGACCGTATCCTGGACGTCAACCTCAAGGGCGCTTACCTGATGGTCCGCTTCGCGGTTCCGGCGCTCCTCGAGAGTGGCCACGGGGTCATCGTCAACATGGCCTCGGTCCAGGGCCTGCAGTCGATGCCCGGGGTGGGGCCGTATGCGGCCAGCAAGGGTGGCCTGCTGTCGCTGACGCGGAACCTGGCCATGGAGTACGCGCCCCAGGGATTGCGGGCGGTCGCCATCTGTCCCGGCACCATCGATTCCGAGATGGTGCGCACCGCGGCGCGACTCGCGGGCGGCGACCTCGACGAATCGCTCGCGAGCTATGGGCGGACCCACCCGCTGGGTCGTATCGGCACGCCCGAGGACATCGCGAATGCGGTGGTCTTCCTCGCGAGCGACAAGGCCAGCTTCATCACCGGTGACTACCTGAGCGTCGATGGCGGGTACATGGCGCAGGGCGCCTGGATGGGCAGCGCCACGGGCAGCTCCGGGGACGACGGGTGACCGCAGGAGGTACGCCGGCCGCCGGAATGCCCCGAACCTGTCTCGTCGTCGGCGCGGCGGGGGGTCTGGGCCAGGCGATCGCGGCGCGGTTCGTGGACGACGGATGGAGTGTTCTCGGCTGGGACGTGGCAACCATCGACGATGCGCGTGTCATGGGGTCCGTTGTGGACATCACCGACTGGGCGGCGGTGGCTGCCGCGGGTGCCGCGCTGCCGCCACTCGGCGCGGTCGTGAACAGCTCCGGCGTGGCGTCCCGGACACCCGCCGCGCAGCTGGACCCGGACGAGCTCGATCACGTCATGCGCGTCAACCTGGTGGCCGCGTTCGCGCTCTCGCGGAGCGTCCTGCCGGCCCTTCAGGAGGGTGGTGGCACCCTGGTCCACCTCGCCTCGGTGGGCGGTCATCTCGGCTTCCGGGAGCGGCTCGCCTACGACACCTCCAAGGCGGGGCTGCTGGCGATGGTCCGCCACCTGGGCATCGAATGGGCGCCGTTGGGCGTCCGGGTGATCTCCGTCTCGCCCGGCTTCGTTCGCGCGGGTATGGCCGAACGAGGCATCGCGGAAGGACTGACCAGCCTCGACGCTGTCGTCCATCACACACCGCAGGGTCGCCTGGTGGAGCCGGCCCACGTCGCCGATGCGGTGGTGAGCCTGGTCGGTCCGGCGTTCGCGGGCATGACCGCTTCTGACCTGCTGGTCGACGGCGGGTTCGCAGCCCTCAGCGGCTTCTGAGGCGCCGGGCCGATGGCGGAGCGGATCGCTGCGGTCGGCGTCCTGGAATTGCGGCTGCCGCTGCCCCGACCCATCGTCTTTCGCGACTGGGTCATCACGGAGCGTGTCATCGCGATCGCTGCCGTGCGCTCCAGCGGGGGAGCAGTGGGGTACGCCTACGGCCTGACCCGCGACGGGCCGGTCGACCTGCTGTTGCGCCGCCACGTGGTGCCGGCCTACCTTGACCAGCCGATCGATGACCCGGCGGCGGCATACCACGCGGCGCTGGGTCGGGCCAGGCCCATCCTGGGTTCGGGTATGGGCCTGCGGGCGTTGTCGCTGGTCGACATCGCGACGTGGGACGTATCGGCACGGGTCGCAGGGCGCTCCCTGCGGGATCATGTCGGGGGCACCGTCGAGTCGCTGCCGTGCATGGGCGTCGTCGGCTATCCGCCTCACCTCGAGCTCCCTGACGTGGCGGACCAGACGCGCACATTCGGCGCGCTGGGCGTCGGGCATGTGAAGCTGCCCATGGTGCCCGGCCTGGATGCGAATCGTCGGCGACTGGAGGCGGCGGCGGAGTGCGCGGACCGGGTCAGCATCGATGGTGGCTGGTCGCTCCATGACGTTGCCGCGGCCGTCGAGCTTGCCCAGGTCATGCCCAGGGCCGGCTGGCTGGAGGACCCCGTGCCCTCCGAGCGGATCGATCTCCTGGCCGACGTTCGGCGCGCTGTCGGCGTCGACGTGGCCATGGGCGACGAACAGGGTGGACCGGGGTTTCCCGACGCGCTGTTGCTGGCGGATGCTGTCGACGTGGTCCGGCTCGACGCATCCTGTGCGGGCGGCATCACAGGTCTCCGGCCGATCGTCCAGCGCGTCCAGCGTGCCGGCAGGGGCATGTCGTTCCACGTGTTCGCGAACTTCCACTCGCAGATCGCCGCCGCACTGGGTGCCGCGGATGCCTGGATCGAATGGTCGTTGCCCGGGATGCTGGTTGATGCCCTCACCGAGTCGTTGCCGCTGCCTACGACCCGTGACGGGCGCATGGTCGTCCCGAACGATCACCCGGGTCTGGGGCGCCTGTGGGACCCCGACTGGCTGGCCGACCAGCAGGTCGATGATCCGGAGGGCGTCCTGGGCTGGTAGCCCGGGCAGGTCCGGGCAGCGCGGGTCAACGGTCGAGGCGTCGCACCGTCTCGTCCAGCAGGACGGCGAGGATGAGCACGATGCCCAGAGCCATCGTCTGCACGAACGATGACAACTGCAGGAGTGCGAACCCGTTCTGCAGCACGGTCAGGATGACGACCGCGAGCACGGTGCCCACGACGCTGCCGCGGCCTCCCGCGAGGCTCGTGCCGCCGAGGATGACCGCCGTGACCACCGACAGGGTGTAGGTCGATCCGACCTGGGGGGAGGATGCTCCCAGCTGGGCCGTGATGAGCACGCCCGCGAGCCCGGCCATCAGGCCCGACGTGACGTACAGCCCGAACTGGACCTTGCGCACCTCGATGCCCGACAGGCGCGCCGCCTCCGGGTTGCCACCGATTGCGAAGATGGCACGTCCCAGACCGGTGAACCGGGCGACGAAGATGCCAGCCACGGCCACGACGGCGAAGACGATCATCGAGACAGGCACCGGCCCGATGTAGCCGGAGCCCAGGAACTGGAACGAGGAGCTGGTGATGATGAGCGTCTTGCCGGCCGTCAACAGGTAGGCAAGCCCCGAGAAGATGGACATCGTGCCCAGCGTGGTGATGAGTGCATTGATCTTGAGGCCGACCACGATGACGCCGTTGACGATGCCCACCAGAAGCCCCATCGACAGTCCCACCAGCGCCGACAGCCAGATGTCCATGCCCGTGCCGTTCTGGAACAGCACCCCGATGACCACGCCCGTGAGCGCGACCACGCTGCCCACGGACAGGTCGAAGCCGCCCGAGATGATGAGGAAGGTCTGGGCGACGGCCATGATGCCCAGCGCAGATGCGGCCGACCCGATGGAGAAGAAGTTCTGGGAGGTGAGGAAGTACTGGCTCTGGGAGGTGAAGAACACGACCAGGACCAGCAGCACCAGCACGAGGCCCTGGCCCTGGATGCGCCGTAGCCAGACGGCCCGGTTGCTTCGACCGTCCGCATCGGGCCGGGGTGGCAGCGCCGGGGAGGGCGTCCCGGTCGTGATGGTGCCGGCGTCAGGCGACAATGGTCGTCTCCTCCGCTGCCAGGGCAGCTCGTGCGATGTCCGTCTCATCGGCGCCCACCAGCTCCGCGACCAGGGCCCCGTTGCGCATGACCAGGATGCGGTCGCCGACCAGGGCCACCTCCTCGAGGTCGGACGAGATGACCAGGACGGCGACGCCGCTGTCAGCGAGCTGCCGCAGGACGCGATAGATCTCGGCCTTGGTGGCGATGTCCACGCCCCGGGTCGGTTCTTCCAGGATGAGCACCCGGGACTCGTGTGCGAGCCAGCGCGCCAGGAGGACCTTCTGCTGGTTGCCGCCCGAGAGACGCATCACCCGCACCTCGGCGCTCGGCGCGGCGATGGTCAGGGCGTCCATCCATCGCCCGACGAGGCGACGCTCCCCGGCCTGGTCGAGGATGCCGATCCGGGTCAGGCGGCGCAGGACGGCGAGCGTCAGGTTCTCGCGGATGGTGAACTCCGGCACGAGACCCTGGCTGCGACGCTCCGCTGGCACGTAGCCGAGGCCGGCGTCGAATGCCGCTCGAGGCCCACCCCGGACCGCTCGGCCCGTGATCAGGACGCGGCCCGACCTCACCGGCACGGCATCGATGATGGCCAGGCCGATGCCCTCTCGACCCGACCCCGAGACCCCATAGATGGCGACGATCTCATGGGTCCGGACCGAGAAGCTCAGATCTCGCACGAAACCGAAGGTGAGCCCCTGCAGCTCGAGTGCGACGTCCTCGGCGGCCGTCGATGTGCGGTGCCCGATCTCGAGGCTGCGATCGCCCACCATCGCTCCTGCCAGTGCTCCGCGAGTCAGCTGGGCGCGCGGGAAGTCCGCGACCATGCGCCCGTCGCGCAGGACCACCACTCGCTCCGCGATCCGAAAGACCTCGTCCATCCGGTGCGAGATGTACAGCACCGCGATGCCCGACGCTGTGAGGCGACCCAGGACCGCCAGCAGCTGATCGACCTCGGGACCGCTCATGGGCGCGGTCGGCTCGTCCACGATGAACAGCCGCGCACCCGGCGTCATGGAGCGTGCGATCTGGACCAGGGTCTTGTGGAGCACACTCAGCCGTTCGACCGGTCGACTGACGTCGATGTCGATGCCCAGGTCCCCCAGGCGCTGGCGCGCGAGCTCGTCCATCGCGCCGCGATCGATGATGCCCCAGGCTCGTTTCGGGAGGCGGCCCATGGAGATGTTCTCGGAGACGCTCAGGCTGGGCGCCAGCGTCAGCTCCTGGGGAGCGATGCGGATGCCCGCTGCATGTGCATCCGCGATGCTGCCCAACTGGCGCGCCACGCCGTCCACCAGGATGCGCCCGCTGTCCGGGCGCACCAGGCCAGCCACGGCCCGGGCCAGGGTCGACTTGCCTGCGCCGTTCTCGCCGCACAGCGCGACCACCTCTCCGGGTCGCACGGCAAGGGAGACGTCCTTGAGCGCCTCGACGGCGCCGTAGACCTTGTTGATGCGGTCGACCAGCAGCACTGGCGGTGTGGAGGAGCCCTCCGCCAGTGCCGTGGTCGCCGGTGCCGTCAGCACGGCTGTGACGGCAGCCTGGTCAGCAGTCGAAGTCGGGATAGAAGTCGTGGATGTTGTCGCGCGTGATGATCTGGGTCGGGATGCTCGTGAAGGCGGGGACCGGCTTGCCCTGGATGAGCGCGATGGTGGTGGGCAGCATGTAGGCGGGCCAGTTCTCGGGGAAGAAGCCGACCACGCCGGCATACTGCGGGTTCTGGCACACGAACTCGAGGCCGGTCGGCTTGACGCCACCGATGCCCATGACCATCACGTTGTCCTGCCGGCCCGCCTGCTTGGTGGCCTGGAACATGGCGTAGGTGTTCTCGTCGTTGATGCCGCCGAGGATGATCTTGCCGTCGGCCGGGATACGGTTGAGGACGCTCAGCGTGTTGGCCGATGCGGTCGCCGGTGTGGCTGCGGTATCGATCTCCAGGTAGTTGTCGGCGGGCAGGTCGGGGAAGACGC
>JBBSOS010000050.1:0-11170 GCA_038259505.1 Candidatus Limnocylindrales bacterium
CGAGTACACCAGCTGCTCCAGCTCCGCCCACCGGAAGTGCTCCGCGAGGACCCCCCGGGCGTAGACCTCGGCGAGGCTGTCGACGGTGATCCAATCGCGGGCGGCACGCGCGATACGTCGCAGCGCCTGCCATGACCGCTCCGGTTCGTCCCGCAGCGTCCGGCGCAGGCACGGGAGTGCGAACAGCCGGACCTCGCGAGGGGGCTCGTCCATGAGTCGCTGGGCAAGGTCGAGGACCAGTGACGATGAGGTCTCGGTGATGGCGGGGCCGAGCGCCCGCTCCACCTCGCGGATGAATGGCGAGCGGACGCCCAGGATGGGTCCGGACCCGGGCGCCACCCGCTGCTGCTCGGCGTGATAGCCGGCGTCAGCGAGTGCCGTGAGGCCGGCAGTGAGCTCGAACGCGAAGCGTTCGGGCCGTGTCACCTCGTCGGCGAGTGCCAGGCCCAGCGCGCGTGCTTCTGGCAGTCGCTCAGCCACCAACGCCGCGGCTCGGATCGAGACGTCAGACGTCAAGGTTCTGGACCTTTCGGGCCTCGGCCTTGATCCAGTCGCGACGCGGTTCGACCTTCTCGCCCATGAGCTTGGAGAAGTAGCTCTCGGCGTCACCCGCGTCGTCGATGTCGACGCGCATGAGGGTCCGCGTCTCGGGGTTCATGGTGGTCTCCCAGAGCTGCTCGGCGTTCATCTCGCCGAGCCCCTTGAAGCGCTGGGTGGTCAGGTTCTTGACCTTCATCTCCCTGACGATCCTGTCGCGCTCCCGCTCGTCGCGGGCATACCGGGTCACCTTGCCGGTGCTGACCCGGTACAACGGCGGCTGGGCGATGTACAGGTGGCCAGCCTCGACCAGCTCATGCATGTTGCGGAAGAAGAAGGTCATCAGGAGCGTGCGGATGTGCGCTCCGTCGACGTCGGCATCGGCCAGCAGGATGACCTTGTGGTAGCGCAGCTTGCCCAGGTCGAAGGTGTCGCCGATGCCGGTGCCGAGGGCGATGATGAGGGGCCGGATCTTCTCGCTGCCGAGGACCTTGTCCAGGCGTGCCTTCTCGACGTTGAGCATCTTGCCGAACATGGGCAGGATCGCCTGGAAGCGCCGATCGCGACCCTGCTTGGCGGAGCCGCCTGCGGAGTCCCCTTCGACGATGTAGAGCTCGCTCCGTTCCGGGTCACGCTCCTGGCAGTCGGCCAGCTTGCCGGGCAGTGCGGAGCCTTCGAGGGCGCTCTTTCGGATGACCAGGTCGCGTGCCTTGCGGGCAGCCTCACGGGCCCGCTGGGCGGTCATCGACTTGTCGATGATCCGGCGACCGTCGCCGGGGTTCTCGTCGAGATACTGGGTCAGGCCCTCGGTGACCGCCGCCTGGACCTGCCCCTTGACCTCGGCGTTGCCCAGCTTGGCCTTGGTCTGGCCCTCGAACTGGGGGTCGGTCATCTTCACGCTGATGACCGCCGTGAGGCCCTCGCGGACGTCGTCACCCGACAGGTTGTCCCGGGAGTCCTTGATGATCCCCTGCCGTCGAGCCCAGTCGTTCAGGCAACTGGTCAGTGCCGCCCGGAACCCCGTGACATGGGTGCCGCCATCGACAGTGTGGATATTGTTCGCAAAGGCAAGGACTGTCTCGGCATAGCCATCGTTGTACTGGATGGCGACCTCGATGGAGGTCGATCCATCCCGGCGCTCGATGGCGATGGGACGGGAGCCCAACGTTTCACGGTCCTTGTTGAGATGGCGAACGAAGCTGGCGATGCCACCCTCGAAGTAGAAGGAGGTTTCGACGACCGGAGACGGCCGCTCGTCGATGAGGCGAATGTGGACACCCTTTGTCAGGTATGCCGACTCCCTGACACGTTGGGCGATCGTGTCGAAGTCGAAGTCGATCGTGTCGAAGACCTCGGCGTCGGGCTTGAACACGGTGGTCGTGCCGTGGCGACCGTGCGACGGACCGATGAGGAAGACGGGCCCGATCGGGTCGCCGCGCCGATACTCCTGCCCCCAGATCTTGCCATCCCGGGCGGTCTCGACCTTGAGCCACTCGGACAGCGCGTTGACCACGCTGACGCCAACGCCGTGGAGTCCACCGGACACCTTGTATCCGCCGCCTCCGAACTTGCCGCCAGCGTGGAGCACGGTGTGGACGACCTCGAGCGCGTCGCGTCCGGTCTGACGCTGCATGCCCACCGGCACGCCTCGACCGTTGTCCGTGTTGCGGAGGCTCCCGTCAGGCTGGATCCTGATCTCGATATGCGTGGCGTGGCCGGCCATCGCCTCGTCGATGGAGTTGTCGACGATCTCCCAGACCAGGTGGTGGAGGCCTCGGACATCGGTCGAGCCGATGTACATGCCCGGGCGGCGCCGAACGGCCTCTAGCCCTTCAAGGACCTGGATCGCGTCGGCACCGTACTCCGCGGCTCCCGACCTGGCCGCCTTGCGGCGTGACGGTTCGGGGCGCTCCTCGACCTCGTCGGCCCCCGGCGCTTGCGCGCTCATCGATCCCCTCCCGCCAGATGGTCGTACAGGCGCATCAGATCGTCTGGCTCGAACCACGTGATGATGATCCGGCCACCCCGCTTGCCAGGTGCCAGGGTCACCCGGGTGCCGAGAACGTCTCGGAGCCGCGACGTCATCCGTTCGATGTCCGGGTCGTCGTCGGCACCGGACGACTGTGGGGTGGCTCGTCGCCGGGTCGGCTGTTGGCCGGATCGAACGAGCGACTCGGTCTGTCGGACCGAGAGGGCCTTGCGCTGGACGATGTCGAGCGTCTGCTCCTGGTCGGCGTGATCCGCGAGACCGGCGATGGCGCGTGCGTGGCCTTCGCTGATGGATCCGGCGCTGACCGCGTCCTGCACCGCCTGGGCCACCGACAGGAGTCGGAGCGTGTTAGCGATGGCAGCGCGTGAGCGCCCGACGCGATGCGCGACCTGTTCCTGGGTGAGTCCGAACTCGTCTATCAGCTGGCGGAACGCACGCGCCTCGTCGAGGGGGTTGAGGTCCGCACGTTGCAGGTTCTCGACGAGTGCCAGGGACAGGCGGGACTGTTCGTCGGCGGTGCGGATCACGGCCGGGATCGTCCGCTTGCCGGCCATCACCGACGCTCGCAGGCGACGCTCGCCAGCGATCAGCTGGTAGCCGCTGTCTGACTCGGTGAGCACGACGGGTTGCAGGACACCGTGCTGGGCGATGCTCGAGGCCAACGACCGGAGATGTTCGTCATCGAATCTTCGGCGCGGCTGCCAGGGGTTGACCGCGATGCGGTCGATGTCGATGTCCTGGGTCGGCGCGTTGGCCGCGGTGGGGATGAGCGAAGCCAGCCCACGACCCAGACCGCCGTGGCTGCGTCGCGCCTCGGTCGTCACGCGCGCTTCAGTCACGCCCGCGTCGCCCACGCCGGCGTTCCGGCGATCCCGGCTGGCGGGTTCGGCGGGTTCGGCGGGTTCGGCGGCGCGGTGCCCGCGTCGCGCGCCAGGAGCTCGGTCGCGAGCGACGCATAGGCCAGCGCACCCCGGGACGACGGGCTGTATTCGGAGATGGGCCGGCCGTAGCTGGGCGCCTCAGCCAATCGGACGCTTCGCGGGATCTGGGTCTCGAACACCCGATCGCCCATGTGGCGACGGACCTCGGCGGCGACATCCGCGGAGAGCGTGGTCCGCGCGTCGAACATGGTCAGGACCACGCCCTTGATGCCGAGGTCGGGGTTGAGGTGCGCCCGGACGAGTTCGATGGTCGATAGCAACTGGCCGAGGCCCTCGAGCGCGTAGTACTCGGACTGGATCGGGATCAGGACACTATCGGCGGCGGTCAGTGCATTGACCGTGAGCAGGCCGAGCGATGGTGGGCAGTCCATCAGGATGTAGTCGAAATCGTCCCGCACGAGCGCCAACGCTCGCGCAAGCCGGCGCTCGCGACCGCTGAGCGGCACGAGCTCGACTTCAGCGCCGGCGAGATCGCGGGACGACGGGATGATTGACAGGCCCTCGATGGCGGCAGGTATGACGAGATCCCTGAGGCTGCCGCCGCCAACGAGGACCGGATAGACGGAACGTTCCACGCCCCGGCCCCCGAGGCCGACACCACTGGTCGCATTGCCCTGCGGGTCGAGGTCGAGGATGAGGACGTTGCGCCCGGAGCGGGCAAGGGAACTGGCCAGGTTGACCACCGTAGTGGTCTTGCCGACGCCACCTTTCTGGTTCGCGCAGGCGATGACCTCGCCCACTCAAACGCCCTGCCGGTGCTGTTCCACGTGTCCCGATTCTACCTCGATCCGAACTCCGCCGCCGCTCCGGGTGGAGTCTCTGGAACGCGACCTTGGGGTCCGATCTGACTCGGCGCTGCCCTGGTGCGGCGGGTGTGCACCGAGGTCCACCGTGGCCGCGGACCTCGGTGGTGTTGCACGTGGTACCTTACGGTGAAACAGCATCACGACCAGAAGGAGATCGATGGCGACCGAGGCCCGCGGGGATGGATCGATCAGCGATTTCGATGCCGGCTTCCTGGTGGGCATCCTGGTCGGCGAAGGCCATTTCGGTGGCGACGGGCGGCAACCCCAGGTGACCCTTCGGATGCATGTCGATCACGAGGCGCTCTTTGTGTGGCTCACGCGCCGCTTCCCGGGTGGTCGGTTGTATGGGCCGTATGACCACTCCGGCCGGCGGTACTACCAATGGATGGCCCGCGGTGCGTTCCTGCGCGAGGAACTGGTACCCCTCCTGGACCGGCATCTGACGCCGGACCTCGACGGCCGGGCCTGGCATCGATACCAGCAGATGCGGGCCGACTACCCCTGACAGCTCCCTGTTCGGGGCTGGTCACGAATCATGCCTCGGGTATACTGACGGTCCGTCCGTGCCGGGCCTCTGGAGCGCCTCCGACACGGTCGTACCACGTCAGTGATCGGGGGCTGAGAGCAAGCGATGGGCCTCCTCAGCGCAGCCGTCGGTGCCATCGTCGCGGCCATCCTCGAAGTGAGCGTCCTGTCGCAGCTGCAGCCCGGTGGCGTCACGCCGCAGTTGGTGCTGGCCATGGGCATCGCCGTCGCCATGGTGGCGGGGTTCGAGGCGGGCATCATCTGGGCGTTCCTAGGAGGCCTGATGCTGGACATGCTGCTGCCGGAGCGACCACTGGGTGCCACGACCCTGGCGTTGCTGGTCGCGATCGGTGCCGCGCTCCTCGTGGCCCGCGTCACCGAACCGCCGCGGATCGTGGTCATCACCGCGACGGCCGTCGTCCTCTCCTTCCTGTACCAGGCGCTCCTCATCGCGATCCTCGCGCTCTCAGCGGGCATCGGCATCCCCGCGCTGGAGCCGAGCGCGCTCAGCGTGTCAGCCATCATCGCGGGGCTCATCGCGGCCGCCACGGCGTGGCTCGCGCGTTCCTTCATGCTGCGGTTCAGCAGCACCGAGCGGGCCGACTGGTGAGCCGCGGGCCGTGGGTCCCATGATCGATCCGCGCGGCGCGGATGCCGCCCCCTCGCGTCGACTGTGGCGGCGCTTCGTGGTCTTCGGTATCGCCGTCATCATCGCCGTGACCGCACTGGGCCTGCGCCTGTTCCAACTGACCGTGACCGACACCGGGCGCTATCAGGACCTGGCCGTCCAGCAGTCGCTGGGAACGCAATCGATCCCGGTCACCCGTGGCCTCATCTACGACCGCAAGGGCAGACAGCTCGTCGAGAACGTGCCCATCTTCGTGATCCGCGTGCGGCCCGGCGAGCTCCCGTTCTTGATGCGCGACGCGGTCGTGGAGCGGTTGTCACGACTCCTGGAGCGACCCGTCGCGGAAATCTATGCCGCCATCGACCGGAGCACCGGATCCCCATTCGACCCCATCACCATCGCCGAGGACGTCCCGACCCGGGTCGCCCGGGTCATCGCCGAGGAGCACCTGGGATTGCCGGGCGTCTCGGTGGACGTCATCGCCCGGCGGCACTACCTGTACGGCCCGCTCGTGGCACACATCCTGGGCTGGACCGGGCACGTGTCGGGTGATGAGTACCAGGAGCTGCGCAGCGACGGCTACCTTGCGGACGACACCATCGGCAAGCAGGGCGTGGAAGCGACATTCGAACGCGAGCTGCGGGGCCAGTACGGGGTCCAGCAGGTGCAGCGTGACGCAGCCGGCCGCGTCGTCAGCGTGCTCAAGACCCTCGAGGATCCCGAGGCAGGCGCGTCCCTCCAACTGACCATCGATGTCGACATCCAGCGTGAGGCGGAGAAGGCGCTGGCATGGGGCATGAGGGCGGCGGGCCTCAAGCGGGGTGTGTTCATCGTCATGAACCCCCAGAACGGCGAGGTCCTGGCCATGGTCTCGCTGCCGTCCTATAACGACAATGACTTTGCCGACGGTGTGAGCCTCGCCGAGTACCGGAAGCTGCTCAGGGATCCGCGGAAGCCGCTGCTCAACCTCGCCATCAGCGAGCAGCTGCCACCCGGTTCGACCTACAAGCTGGTGACCGGGCTGGGTGCCCTGCAGGACCGGAAGATCACGGCCCAGACCCGCATCATGACCAGGCCCTGGATCATGGTCGCGGGCACCCGGATGCACGACTGGAGCATCTACGGCTGGGGACCCATCAACATATACAACGGGTTCGCCCACTCCAGCGACACCTTCTTCTACCAGGTGGCGCTCAAGCTCGGCATCGACCGTCTGGGATACTGGGCTCACGAGCTGGGTTTCGGGCGCAAGACCGGCATCGACCTGCCCGGTGAGACGGTGGGCACCGTGCCCACCAACGACTGGAAGCAGCGGGTCTTCTCGCAACCCATCTACCCCGGCGAGACCGCGCAGGCGGGCATCGGTCAGGGGTATGACATGGTGACCGCCATCCAGCTCATCACTGCCTATTCGGCCCTGGCCAACGGCGGCACCCTGTATCGGCCCCAGATCGTGCGCAAGCTCCTGGACAGCTCGGGCAAGACCATCAGGACCATCAAGCCAGAGGTCACTCGCAAGCTGCCCATCGACCCCAGCGTGCTGCGGGTGATGCGCGTGGCAGCGCGCAACGTGCTCGTCGTGCGCCACACGCTGAACTTCGTCGACCTGCCCGTGGTCGTCGCGGCAAAGTCGGGCACGGCCGAGTACAGCGTCCGTGATAGCCAGGGACGGTTGCCATTCCACTCCTGGTCGGTGGGCTTCATCCCCAGGGATCCGCGCAAGAAGCCGGGCGACCCGAACGGTTTCAAGGCCGTGTCGCGCACCGATTCACAGCTCGCCTTCCTCTCCTTCGCGTTCGACTCGAGGACCCGCGGCAATGCCGGCACCGAGATCGCCAAGTACTTCGTGCAGCTCCACTACCACGTCAAGAGGGACTACCGTAACTTCGACCTGATGGTCCGCAACAACTTCTACGGGCAGTAGCCGATGGGTACGCTCCGCCTCCAACCTGCGCGGCTCGCGGCGTTCACGCCGCGAGCGATCGTCAATGTGTGGTCGGTGTTCGACCTCCAGCTGGCGGTCTATGCGCTGGCCCTGGTGGTCGTGGGTCTGCTCATGGCGTTCACCAACAGTGGTGACGCACCTCTCGCCGCGGGCTCGGTGTTCACTCGGGCGCTCATGTGGCTGGCCATCGGTCTGATGATCTTCACCGTGGCCGCTGCTGTCGACTATCGCTGGTCGCGCACGTTTTCGTGGCTGCTGTACGTGGTGAACCTGGGGCTCCTGGTGGTCACCATCGCCATCGGCAGCGGCGTCGGCGGCGCGTCCCGATGGGTGACCATCATGGGACTCCAGTTCCAGTTCTCAGAGGTGGCCAAGGTCCTGATGGCCATCGTGCTGGCCACCTGGATCGCCAACCACAACAGTCGCATCACGAGCCTCTGGACGATCATCGGCGCGGTGCTCCTCGCCGGGCCGCCACTAGTACTCATCCTCGTGCAGCCTGACCTGGGCACATCGCTGGTCATCGGGGCCATCCTGTTCGGCAGCCTGTTCATCTCGGGCGCCAGCCTGCGCTGGCTGGGAGCCGGTGTCGTGGCGGTGATCGCCTTCATCCCCATCGCCTGGGCAGAGATCCTCAAGGATTACCAGAAGGAACGCCTGATCGCGTTCCTCGATCCCAGCTCCGACCCCAGGGCCTCCGGCTATCAGCTGCTGCAGTCGCAGATCGCGGTCAGCTCCGGGGGAGCGTTCGGCAGGGGACTCACCAACGGCACCACGGGGCAGGACTACCTGCCAGTGAGCTCGACCGACTTCGTGTTCTCACGCGTTGGCGAGGAGTTGGGTTTCGTCGGCGGCGCGGTGGTCCTGCTCCTGTTCACCCTGCTCATCTGGCGGGTGCTGGTCATCGGCTGGCGGAGCCGCGACCCCTTCGGGCTTGCATTCGCAGGTGGCATGGCCGGGTTGCTGCTGTTCCAGATGCTGGTGAACGTGGGCATGGTCCTGGGGGTGATGCCCATCACGGGCATCCCGCTGCCGTTCATCACCCATGGCGGGGCATCGCTCATCAGCCTCGCCCTGGGCCTGGGTATCCTCGAGAGCATCGCCATGCGCCAGGGGAGGCCCGGCGGCTAGGCCGGAACGGCGGGTATCGGTGGGCTGTCGAGGTCAGCGCCGGTTGAGCAGGGTCGCGATCTCGGAGCGGTACTGGCGTCCGCCCGGGGAGCGTTCGAGCCATTCCAGGAAGTCGGGGTCGTGGGCCGCGATCTGGCCCAACGACCAACCCTTATAGCGCCCGAAATCGAGCACCGATCCCCTCGCGATGCCACGCGGTGGCGGTCCCGCTTCGCCGTATGGCCGCTCCACGCTGCCGGCCGTCGAGGTGCCGACCGGGCCGGGGTCGGTCGGTCGTTTCACGTACCGGTCACCCTGGCGCCGATCGCGACGAGCGGCGAGTTCCTGGTCGTAGCGGGCACGCCGATCGGGGTTGCGCAGCACGTCATATGCCTGGTTGATCTCCAGCATCCGCTGCCGCGCGTCATCACCCGGATCCATGTCCGGGTGGTAGCGCTGGGCCAACCGTCGGTGGACCACGGCCAGGATGTCCGCGTCCGCGGACTGATCCACCATCAGCACCTGGTAGTAGTTCCTGCGACCGATCACCACGCCGCCGCCTCCAGTGTCTCCGCGCTCATCCCGCGTCCGGCCCCGGCGGGCAGGATATCGGCCGGCACGACCGAAGCCGCATCGACCCCCTGCGGGGTGCGGCCAGTCTTCCTCGCCAGGTCGGGTGCGTCCGGGTCAGGGACGTCCGGATCATCCTCGCTCAGGCGTCGGAACAGGTAACGATAGATATCTCGTCCGGCCGCCGTGACGGGGACCGACAGGATGGCACCCAGGAGACCGAAGAGCGCGCTGCCCACGATGAGCGACAGGATGACGATCGAGGGGTGCAGCTCCACGGCGTCGCCCTGGATCTGGGGCACCAGGATGTGGTTCTCGAGCTGCTGGACCACGAGATACAGCGCCACCACCGCGATGGCAGCGGTGACCGGATCACGGGCCGTCAGGGCAAGCACCAGGGTGGGGATCATGGACAGGATGGGCCCGATGATGGGCACCAGTTCGAGGATGCCCGCGATGACCGCGAGCAGCACCGCAAAGGCGATGAACACCGGGTCGATGACCATGCCCAGCACCAGCAGACCGAGGAATGTGGCGACACCTACCACCAGGCCCAGGAACAACTGTCCGCGCACCCAGCGGCCAAAGGTGTGGTCGACGATGCCGGCGACGGCGAGTGTGTCCCGGCGCCATGCGACCGGCAGTGCCTGGACGAACGCTGCCTGCAGCCGCCCTAGGTCCTTGAGCACGTAGAACACCCAGAACGGGATGATGACGAACCCGAACGCGCCGACGAGCGTGGTCGCGAGGCTGCGGGCCAGCGGCAGCAGCGATCCCAGGTCAGGTCCCGAACCATCATTGCCAGTTGCAGAGGTGAGATGGTCGAGCGTCGTGCGCAGCCACGCCGGCAGGTCGAGTCCGGCGTACCACGCACGCAGGCTGTCGAGCTTCTGGGGCAGCTCGTCCCCGAACCGTTGCAGCTGGTCGCTCATGGGACGGAGGACGATGAGCACGCCCAGGACCACGACCACGATGATGGCCAGGTACAGCAGCAGGATCGCGATCCATCGGGGCATGGTCCGGCCGCCGATGCGCCGTCGAGCCAGCCAGTCGACACTGGGCGCGAGCAGGTAGATGAGCAGCAGCCCCAGCACGAACGGCGTCAGTACGTCCATCACCTGGAGCCCCACGATGATGAGCAGGACCGCGGTCACGCCCACCAGCGCTGCACGAGGCGTCGGCGGTCGCAGCCGACGCACGGGGGTCGCGCCTGCGGGCGGTAGCGTGGGGTCGATGCTCACGGCGGGCACAGTACCAGATCAGGCCTGAGGGGCGGCCGGCTTCGGAGGGTGGTCGATCAGGAGCCGACGGCACCCTGACCCGGATCTGCGCGCGCGCGATCGATGAGCCGCCGATACCAGTCGGCGCTCTGGCGCGGCGTCCGGTGCTGCGTCGCCTCGTCCACGTGGATGAGGCCGAAGCGCTGGCGGTAGCCCTCGGCCCATTCGAAGTTGTCGAGCAGCGACCAGACCATGTAGCCCCGCACCTGGACACCTGCCGCCATCGCGTCCGCGACCGCGTCGATGTGCGCGGCCAGGTAGCGGATGCGACGCTCGTCGCGGATGACCCCGTCTGGTCCCACCGGGTCGTCGTAGGCGGCACCATTCTCGGTGACCATCATGGGTGGCACCGCAGGATACTCACGAGCGATCGACACCAGCAACTCGCGCAGCCCGTCGGGCGTGATGGGCCAGCCCATATCGGTGTGATCGGGTCCAGGCAGCGCATCCTGGACGCCAGTCACACCTGGGTGGGCACCAACAGCGTCGCACCGCTCGTCGGTTGGCATGCCGTCCGGCACAAGGACGATGTCGTGGTAGTAGTTGACGCCCAGCCAGTCGAGCGGCGCCGCGATCGTCTCAAGGTCGCCGTCCTCCACCGGGAAACCGCCGTAGCGGGCGGCCCACTCGACCATGTCGGCCGGGTACCGGCCACGGAACAGTGGTCCGAGCCACACCCGGTTGCGGTACCCGTCGCTGATCCGGACGGCCTCGAAGAGCGCCGCATCGGGCTTCGCGACGCCCGCCCGGATCGGCGCCACGTTGAGCACGATGGCGTGCTGCGGTCCCGGGTCGACCGCTCGCATCCGGCCGACCGCCAGGCCGTGGCCGAGGAGCG
>JBBSOS010000051.1:0-11088 GCA_038259505.1 Candidatus Limnocylindrales bacterium
CAACCGCTCTGACAGGATCGGATTGCGCTTGTGGGGCATCGCGCTGGAGCCCTTCTGTCCGGTGCGGAACGGCTCCTGAACCTCGCCCAGCTCGGTATGCTGGAGGTTGCGCACCTCGGTGGCGAAGCGCTCGATGGATCCCCCGGTGACCGCGATCGCGGCCACGAACGCAGCGTGCCGGTCACGTTGCACGATCTGGGTGCTCACCGGATCGGCTGCGAGGCCCAGCGCACCGAGCGCCTCGGCCTCCACGTCAGGTCCCACCTGCGAGTACGTGCCAACCGGGCCCGAGATCTTGCCCGTGGCCAGGTCGTCCGTGGCCTGGCGGATGCGGGTCCGGTCGCGGTCGAGCTCGAACGCCCACGACGCGAGCTTGAGACCGAACGTGATGGGCTCCGCGTGGACCGAATGGGTCCGGCCCATCTGGAGCGTCGTCGCATGCTCGCGGGCCCGGTCGACGAGCGTCGCGATCGCCGCGTTCAGGGCGACCTCGAGCAACCGGCCGGCGGCCTGACACTGGAGCGCGAGACCGGTATCGACGACGTCGCTGCTGGTGAGCCCGAAATGGAGCCAGCGGCCCGCCTCGCCGACCGTCTCTGCGACCTGGCTCACGAAGGCGATCACATCGTGGTCCGTGGCCCGCTCCAGCTCCGCGATCCGGGCCACGTCGACCCGGCCACGGTTCGCGATCGCCTCCGCGGCGTCGGCGGGCACGACGCCCTTCCGTGCGAGCACCCGCAGCACTGCCACTTCGACCCGGAACATCGACTCGAAGCGCGCCCGGTCGGTCCACAGGTCCGCCATGGCCGGCAGCGAATAGCGGGGGATCATGTCCCGTGCCCCACGTGCGCCAGCGTCCGACCGATGTCCCGACGCACCTGCATGCCCTCGACGGTCAGGCGATCGACGCCCGCGTACGCGTGATCGGCGGCAGCTGCCAGGGTGGCGCCACGCCCCACGACAGTCAGGACCCGACCGCCGGCGGTGACGAGCCGACCCCCCGCGTCCGCGGTGACGCCGGCGCAGAACACGAGCGCGTCGCTCGCGCGGGCAGCCTCGAGCCCCACGATCGGATCGCCAGGACGCGGGGAACCAGGATATCCCGCCGCGGCCACGACGACGGCCACGGCCGCGTCCGGCCTCACAGGCAGCAGCACGCCCCGGATGCCCGCAGCGACGGCGGCTTCCCGAAGCCCACCGCGGGCCGTCGCGGACAACAGCGGCAGCAGCGGCCCGGCCAGCCGGGGCAGGGTGGCCTGGGTCTCGGGATCGCCGAACCGGACGTTGCATTCCAGCAACACGGGCCCATCGCCGGTGAGCATCATGCCCGCGAACAGGATGCCCCGGAAGAGCAACCCCCGTCGTGCCAGTTCGTCCAGGATGGGTCGATGGACGGTCGCGACCAACTGCGCCACCTGGGCTTCGTTCGGGTCCTCGACGGGCGAGATCGCGCCCATGCCACCGGTATTGGGCCCGCTGTCGTCGTCGCCCAACCGCTTGTGGTCCCGCGCGGCGGGCAATGCAAGCACGGCCGTCTCGTCGCACAACGCGATGATGCTCACCTCGACACCGGCCAGGCGCTCCTCGATGACGACGTCGCGGCCAGCATCGCCGAAGGCCCCATCCACCAGGCACGACCGGACCGCCTGCTCCGCGGTCTCGACGTCTCCGCACACCACGACGCCCTTGCCCGCGGCCAGTCCATCAGCCTTCACCACGACCTGGCCCCCACGTGTGCGCACGTGGTCCATCGCCATGCCCACATCGGTGAACGTGCCACCGGCCGCCATCCGCACGCCGGCCGCCCGGGCGACCTCCCGGCAGAAGGACTTGCTGCCCTCGAGTCGGGCCGCGCCGGCATCGGGGCCCACGACCGCGACACCCATCGACCGGATGCGGTCCGCCAGGCCGTTGACGAGGGACGCCTCGGGACCGATGACCACCAGCTCGATCGCCTCGCGAACGATCAGGGCGAGCAGGGCATCGACATCGTCCGGCGCCACCGGCGCCACCACGGCCACGTCGCGCATGCCGGGATTCCCGGGCGCCACGACCAGGTGCTCCACGTCACCGTCGACGGCGAGTCGCCAGCAGAGAGCGTGCTCCCGGCCACCCGAGCCCACGACGAGCACCCGGCGGTCCATGGTCACGTCCGGGCGGCCCCGGTGGCGGCACCGGTCCCTGCGATCGCCGCGGTCCGGCGTGGCCCCGATGCCACACGACCGGTCCGGATGATGGTCTGGGTCCGTTCGGGTCCCACGCTCACGAGGGTGATGGGCACGCCGGCCAGCTCCTCGAGCGCATCCACGGAGGTGGCGGCCTCGAGCGGCAGCTCGGACATCTCGCGCATCCCGGTGAGATCCTCGGTCCAGCCGGGGAAGGTGCGATACACCGGTGTCGCCCGCTCCAGCTCCGACAGTGACATCGGCCAGCGCACCGGCACGCCGTCGACCTCGTAGCCGGTACACAGCCGGATCTTGTCCAGCCCCGAGAGGATGTCCAGCTTGTTGACCATGATGCTGCTGACGCTGTTGACGGCGACCGCGTAGCGCAGCGGTCCGGCGTCGAACCAGCCACAACGACGCTGCCGACCCGTGGTGGTGCCGAACTCGCGACCCTGCTCCAGCAGATGGCGCCCGGTCTCGTCGTCGAGTTCGGTCGGGAAGGGTCCGGTACCGACGCGCGTCGCATAGGCCTTCATGACCCCGATGACCTGGTCGATCTGGAGCGGCCCCACGCCACCCCCGGTGGACGCGCCACCTGCGATCGGATTGCTCGAGGTCACATACGGATACGTGCCGTGATCGAGGTCCAGGAGCGTCCCTTGCGCGCCCTCAAGCAGGACGTGCTCGCCGCGTTCCAGGGCGTCCTGGACCAGGTTGGTGGTATCGACGATGTGGCCTCGAAGCTGTTCGCCCCAGGTGGCGGCCTCGTCCACGACCACATCGAGGTCGAAGGGCGCCAGTCCGTAGGTCTCCTGGAGGATCGCGTTCCGCTCCGGCAGCACGCGCGTCAGTCGCTGGCGCAGCCAGACAGGGTCCAGCAGGTCGCCCATCCGGATGCCCAACCTCCAGGCGCGGTCCGCGTAGGCTGGGCCGATCCCCCGACGGGTGGTGCCCAGACCCTCGCCGGCAAGCCGAGCTTCCGCGGCGCCGTCGAGCGCGACGTGGTAGGGCATGATCACGTGAGCGGCGCGGCTCACCCGGATGCGCCCGGCGTCGATGCCTCGCTCGGTGAGCATCGCCATCTCCGTCAGCAGCGTCCGGGGATTGACGACCACCCCATTGCCGATGACCGGCGTGATGTGGGGATGCAGCACGCCGCTGGGCACGAGGTGGAGCTTGAACACCTCATCACCGATGACCACCGTGTGACCGGCATTGTCGCCGCCCTGATAACGGACGACGAAGGACACGGACTCCGCGAGCAGGTCGGTGGTCTTTCCCTTGCCTTCGTCGCCCCACTGGAGGCCGACGACCACGGTGGCAGGCATCAGGCGCCTCCTTGGCATACAAAAGCCCCAGCCACGGATGGCTGGGACCGAGATACACGGCGCCCTTGTCCTCCCCACGCGGGGAGTGCGACCCGGCTCCGAGTGCGTGCCGGCCTCACGGAACCGGCGACGCCGACTCTGGCGATGTGTTCCCTCCTCTGGCGTGTCGGGCGATCCTCGCGCCGGCTCGTCAGGACCCGCTGATGATACCAGCCTAACCGCTGCTCGCGGACCCGGTGTCGCTGCTCGCGGACCCGGTGTCGCTGCTCGCGGACCCGGGCCGGCCGCGGGTCACGATCCGTTCTGTGTCCCTCAGCCGTGCGCGCCGGGGCGCTGCAGGACGATCTGCAGGTCCTGGGTGACCCCCGTGCGGAACCCGGCCTCGCTGATCGCGAGGTAGTACTCCCACATGCGCACGAACCGATCGTCGTAGCCGAGCGCCCGGACCGCATCGAGCTGGCCCAGGAACCGATGCCGCCAGGCCCGCAGCGTCGACGCGTAATCGGGCCCGATATCGCTGACATCGGAGATGCGCAGGCGAGTGCCGTCGAGGGCCCGCTCGATGGCGCCGAGCGACGGCAGCACGCCGCCCGGGAAGATGTACTGCTGGATCCAGTTGACGCCCCGCAACTGGGCCTGGTAGTCGTCCTCCCCGAAGGTGATCGCCTGCAGGCTCATGGTGCCGCCGGGTCCAAGGAGTCGGTCACAGGTCTGGAAGTAGGTCGCGTGGTATTCGGCACCCACCGCCTCGATCATCTCGATGGAGACGATGCCGTCGTACGTGCCCCGGACCTGCCGGTAGTCCTGGAGGGACACGGTCACACGACCCTCGAGACCAGCCGCGACGATGCGCCGCCGGGCGTATGCCTCCTGCTCCGCGGACAGCGTGATGGTGGTCACCTGGCAGCCCAGCTCGCCCGCGGCATACAGGGCGAAGCCACCCCAGCCCGTGCCGATATCGAGCACGTGCTCGCCACCCGTCAGTCCCGCACGCTCGGCCATGATCCGATACTTGGCGCGTTGGGCGTCGGCGAGTGACTGGGCGGGTGACTCGAACACGGCTCCGGAGTAGGTCATCGTCTCGTCCAGGAACAGCCGATACAGCTCGTTGCCCAGGTCGTAGTGGGCGGCGATGTTGCGGCGGCTTCCCCGTCGCGTGTTCCTGCGGGTTCGGTGCATGACCGTTCGAGCGAGACGCACGGGCATCCGCCACCACCCCCCCGAGAGACCCGCGATCCGCCGGTTCAGGGCACCCAGCTCCAGGACTGCAACAAGGTCGGGGCTGGACCACAGGCCGTCCATGAATGACTCTCCCGCGCCCGTCGCGCCACCCCTGAGCAGCCGCATGAACGCTGCGTCGTCGTGGACCCGGATCTCCGCGGTTGGCCCCGTGGCCGGATCCCCGAACGATCGCCGCGAGCCATCGGGCAACACGATGTCCAGGCGTCCCGCTCGGACGCTGCCCCCGAACCCGAGCACGATCCGTCGTGCGACCGAACTCAGCAGCGGATCGGGCCGGGAGACCTGCCCATCAAGGTATTCCGTGCTCATCGGACGGCTGCCCCGTGATGGTGGACGGGGGCGCCCCGGCGCCAGATACGCAGCCCGTGCCACACGATGAGCGCCATCGTCCGGTGGGTCATGAAGGGATGTCGCAGGAGCATGCGCGCGAGGTTGCGGTCCGTGAGCCGACGCCGCCGGAGCTGGACGCTGGTGCCCAGGACCAGCGTCCCCGCTGCCCGTTCGTCGATGGTGATCCGCAGGCCGGCCGCGTCGTCGCGGACCATCACCGAGTACCGGCCGGCCATGTCGATGAAGGGCGACACATAGAAATCCTTGTCCATCGATGCCCGGTGGCTCGACCCGCGCCGGTCCGGATGCAGCGTGTACAGGTGTCGCTCGCCATGCGTGTTGTGGACCTCGATGACGACGACCCGCAGGCTGCCGGCCCGATCGCGACACAGGTAGAAGCTGGCGGGATTGAAGACGTAGCCCAGGATCCGGAGGTTGGTGACCAGGGTGATCCGCCAGCCGTCGACAGCGAGGCCCTCCTGCTGCAGGTGGCTCCTGAGGTCGGCGTCGACGTCCGTGGCGGGCGGCACGAGGTGGTCACCGTCGCGAAGGCTGACGAGATTCGGGGAGTTCCGGCTCACCAGCCGGATGCGCCGCGCGATCTCGTCGAGCTCGGACAGGTCGAGCGCGAAGTAGAAGACGTCGTGCTGCAGCTGATACAGGAACGGCTCCTGACGCCGATGCCGCACGCTGCCCTCGAGCAGATGGGACCTCATGCAGCGCGCTCCAGGCTCGTTCGCGAGAGCATCCGAGCGACCTCGACGCCGGACCGACAACCGTCCTCGTGGAATCCGTAGCCGAGGTGGGCGCCGGCATACCAGGTGGATCGACTCCCCTGCAGCTCGCGCAGGTCTGCCTGGGCGTCGAGGGTGCCGAAGGTATACCTCGGGTGGCTGAAGGTGCGCTCCACGACGATGCGATCGGAGCGTACCCGCTCGCCAGGGTTGACAGATACGCAGTACTGGGTCGGGCCCGGTATCGACTGCAGGCGGTTCATGGAATAGGTCATCGTCAACCGGTCGCTGGGCGTCCTGCAGTCGGCAGTCTCCACGTTCCAGGCGGACAGCGCATGCCTCCTGCCGGGCAGGATCCGATCGTCGGTATGCAGCACGACCTGGTTGGCGGTGTACTCGAAGGCCCCCAGCACGACCCGTTCCCGCACATCCGCATCGACCAGCAGGCGGAGGGCATCATCTGCATGGGTGGCCATCACGAGCGCGTCATAGGCCCGCTCGGTCCCGTCTCCCGTGCGCACCAGCACGCCGTCAGCCGTGCGCCGGACGGCGACGACCGGGACGCCGCTGCGTACCGCACCATCGGGCAGGGACTCGACGATCCGCTCCACGTACCTGCGGGAACCTCCCGTGATGGTCCGCCACTGCAGGCCACTGTAGCGCCCGATGATGCCGTGGTTGTCGAGGAACCGGAGCAGGTAGTCCATGGGGAAGTCGAGGACCTGGGCCGGTGGCGTGGACCAGACCGCAGCGGTGATGGGCACCAGGAAATGCTGCCCGAAGGCGCTTCCGAACCGGCCCGCCTCCAGGTAGTCACCCAGTGACTGGGTCGTCGTCACGTCCGTATCGAGACGCCGGCGGGCATCCCGGTAGAACCGAAGGATGTCGCCGATCATCCGCCACTGCGACGGACGACGTACCGCCGCACGCGTCGCGAATAATCCGCGGAGGCCGCTCGTCCCGAATTCCAGACCACATGCCCTGCACGCCGAGCCGAGCGACATCTCCGTCGGCTGCGTGGCCACCCCCAACTCGGCGATGAGTGCCACGAATGTGGGGTACGTGTGCTCGTTGTACACGATGAAGCCGGTATCGACCGGCTGTCCACCCTCCGGACCATCGACCAGGACCGTCCGTGCATGGCCGCCCGGCTGGGGATCGGCCTCGAACAGGTGCACATCGTGCTCCGGTGCCAGGCGATATGCGGCGCTCAGACCGCTGATGCCCGCGCCCACCACGGCGATCCTCATGAACGACCCGGGTCCGCGGTCGCGTCGGTGCTGCTGTCCGTGCTCGGGTGCACGCTCGCGTCCGCCCGCTCGTCCAGCGCCCGGCGCATCCCCTCGACCGCATCTTCCGCCAACCGTTCGAAGCGTCCGCCCAGGAATGGCTGGGCCAGGCGGAGCAGGCCGCCGAGCCGGATGTCCGCGGTGTAGTCGATGCGCGTGCCGCTGCCCGATGATGCGAAGCTGATGGTGTCCACTGCGTGGACGTTGGAGCCGTCGCCGGTGAGCTCCACCGATGTGGGTGCCCGCAACGAGGTGATGCGGTACTCCATGGGCACGACCCGCCCACCCAGCCGGACTCCGAGTGCGAATCGGGAACCTTCAGCGACCGGCCCGTCATCGAGGCGTTCCGAGGTGGCGACTCCGGGATCCCAGCGCATCGCATTGCCGAAGTCGGCCACGAACGCGAATGCGTCGTCATTGGCGAGGAAGGTGTGGATCTGCCGATGCAGGGTGGTCATGGTGCTCTCCGGTGCGGGTCAGGCATCATGGTGACGACGAGGGACGACGTCGCGACCGGACCTCGGCGCAGCGCAGACGTCATCACCATGAGGTGTTCCATGGATGCGCGCTCGATCATCGACGACCTGCTGGAGATCAGCGTCGTCGGCAGTTTCACACGGGTCGGTCCCGCGGTGCGATCGAGGCTGTACGACTGGCAGCCACCCGACGACGGCGCCTTGGCCGGCAGGACGGTGCTGGTGACGGGTCCCACGTCGGGTCTCGGCCGCGCCGCAGCAGATGCCATCGCTGCGCTTGGCGCCCGGGTCGTGCTGGTGGCCCGGAACGAGGCGCGCCTCGCTCGCGTGCGTGACGAGCTGGCAGCGCGCTCCGGCGAGGATCGCTACCCGATCATCGTGGCGGACATGGGCTCGCTCGCGTCGGTCCGTGGCGCGGTCGAACGCATCCTCGGCACCGAGCAGCGCCTGGACGTCCTCGTCGACAACGCCGGGGCGATCTTCCCCGAACGCGAGCCGGGTCCGGACGGCATCGAGCGGACGTTCGCCACCCTCGTGGTGGGGCCGTTCGCCCTGGAGCAGGGATTGCTGCCCCTGCTGCGCAGCACGCCGGGCGCACGCGTCATCGGCGTCACCTCCGGGGGCATGTACACACAGCGGTTGGACGTCCACGATCTTCAATACGCAGCGGGCACCTATAACGGATCACTCGCGTATGCCCGAGCCAAACGCGCCCAGGTGACGCTCAGCCGCGAATGGGCACGTCGTGAGGCGGCGTCGGGCATCACATTCGCCACGATGCACCCGGGCTGGGCCGATACGCCAGGGCTGGCCAGGTCGCTGCCGGCCTTTCATCGCGTCATGGGTCCCCTGCTGCGCACGCCCGCCGAAGGCATCGACACCATCACGTGGCTGGCGTCGGTCGCGGACCCCTCGCCGTGGAACGGCTGTCTCCTGCTGGACCGCCGGCCCCGTCCATTCGACCGCGTGCCCTGGACGCACCTCACGGCCTCGGATCGACGCGAGTTGTGGGACGCGGTCGTGGCGCTGTCCGGCCGCGCGACCGAGGGCGCGTAGCGATCGACCGGCTCCTGCTGTGAATGGCGATCGACCGCTGGGCGGTCCTCGCGACGAACGAGCGGCCATTCCGCCGCCATCCGGACCGCTCAGCGGTCCAGTTGACGGCGGGGGTGGGCCGAGGCGCCCTGCAGCTCGCATTCCTTCGTCACGTTGACCGCTGCGCGGTCATCCGCACCAGGGCCGCGACGTGCGCTCTCGTCCGGGAGCCGAAGCGCCACAATAGGCACGGCCCCAGCCATCGACGATAGGCACGGTCCCAGCCATCGACCGAGATCGGGCCGACTGCTGCCGGAGGGCACATGAGCGTTTACGCCGACTATCCCCCTGACCAGCAGCAACGGCTGACCCAGGCCATCGGTGCGTCCGCAGTGCTGGTCTCCGTGGCCAGCCTCGGGTCCAAGGCAGACACGGTCAGCGATGGATTCGCTGCCGCCGAGTTCGTGCTCGACAGCCTCCGGACGCACGTCGACAACACGCTCATCACCTCCGTCATCGTGGCCCTCAGGGATCGCGTCGCCGCGGAGCAGCCGTTCCCGGACTATGCGGACACCGCGTCGGCCCCCGGGGCCGAGACGCGTGCCCGGGGCATCCTCGCGGATGTGGCCGCGTTGCTCGACACGGACACCGACGCGGATGAGGCCGCGGGCTACAAGCGCTGGCTCGTGGACATCGCCAGGATCACCGCGCAGGGCGCGACCGAGGATCACGGGTTCCTGGGCCGGGGCGGCGTCGAGGTCAACGATGCCGAGCGTGATGCCATCGTCGAGGTCGGCCAGATCCTGGGCCTGGCGGACTGACACGTGGCCGGCTCAGACCCCGCCGAGCCGCGGCCGGGCCTGGTCGGCCCGAGGTCATCCGTGCCGTTCGGCCAACACCTCCGCTCGGAGTTCCTGGAGATACGCAGCGGCGCCCGGCCAGCGCGTCCAGCCAGTCGGGTCGTACATCGCAGGTCGTTCGGACAAGAGCTTCCGGGACCCGACGAAGATGGCCCGGTCACCCGCGGCCTGCGCGAGGCGCCGGTCGGCGGTGAGCAGGTCCGCATCCGCGATCATCGCGAGCGCGAGATAGCTCGCGTCGTACGCGCTGAGCCCGTGACGCCCGACCAGGTCGATGACCGTCAGCAACGCGACACGGTCGGCCCCGATCTCCGACACACCCAACTGCTCAAGGTCGTAGACGGCCCGGAGGACCGCGTCGCTGTGCCAGCCGCGGCGGCGCGTCAGCACATTGACCACTTCCAGCCAGAAGATCCAAGGCACGAGCAGGGTGCGCGGTTCGCTCCTGAGCAGGAGTCGCACGGCATTCCCTGCGGGCTCCTGCCGGACCAGCGCCAGCGCGGCCGCGGCATCCATGACGATGACGCTCAAGGGCTATCCGGCCCGTGATCATTGTGGTGGTCCCGGTACCACCGTAGCCAGGCCGCATCGTCCTCGAACCCGTCGTCCGGCGCAGCATGCGTCGCGGCCATCTCCCGGCCGAGCGCCTCGAGACGGTCGAGCGCCGCGATCCGCCGCTGCTGATGCTCCTCCGTCCAGCCGCCCATCTTCTGGGCATCCTCGATCGGGACGAGGGCCGCGATGGCTCGACGATCACGCGCGATGATGATCCGCTCGCCCGCCGAGGCACGGTCAAGTGCCTCGCCCAGCTTTGCCCGGAGCTCGCCGGCGGTGATGGTCTTCATGGTCAGCCATGATGGTCAACCATCATGGTCATGTCAAGCCACAGCCACCCGGCGGCCGTGGCGGGCCGTCAGCAGGTGATCGCGCTCTGCAGGAGAGATCGCCGGTATCGCGATGTTCGGCCTGGTCGTGGACAAGTCGCCGAACGATCAGCCGCAAGGCCGTGGTAAGAGCGGGTCGGTACGGTACGGCATGTCATCCGGATGGACCTCGCGCTCGACGCGTCGCCTCGACCATCCGCCCGGATGGCGTGACCTTCGCCGAACTGCCTGCCCCAGCAGGCACCAGCCCCGCCGACATCCGCCGACCAGGACCCGCCGGTCCGATCCGCCGTCCGCCGACGACGCACGCCTGCACGACACCGTGTCAGGTGAAGGAGGTACGCATGAACCGCGTCCTGTTGACCGGTCGTCTGACCCGCGACCCCGAGATGCGCTCGCTCGCGAACTCGAAGGTGGTCACCCAGTTCAGCATCGCCACCAACGAGTACCGGGGTGGCCAGGAGAAGGCCGAGTTCCACACCGTGGTGACCTGGGATCGACTCCTATGTTGGATGTGCGGGGGATAAATAGAGCCGAGTTCCACAGGCATAACTGTGGCGGTTCAGAAGTTCTGGAGACATAACCTCGACGCGACGTCAGGAAGGCGGCGCGACCTTCCGCCTCGTGGCCGGCATCGAGTACTTTTTCGGGCGACCGCCCTTGCCAGACTTCTTCGCGCATGTCGGGCAGCCAGCGAGCACGGACGACCGGGAGCTGATGCGCGCGTGCCAGTCGTGGCTCTTGG